>CAYQYJ010000354.1:1585-4334 GCA_964421605.1 uncultured Ardenticatenaceae bacterium
TGGGCGTCCAAGTTTGCCGCGGAATCCCTTGACGAACAGTCGCCAGGCGAAACAGCGCCGGATATAGAAACAGCCGACCATCGGTGGGCGGGCGGCATAAAGTGTAGTAGAGGGCGGCGAATCTGGCAAAGGAGAAATGCCGGCAGGCTGGCAGTGCGCCCCACAATTGGTTATTATTCCATTATGAGTACATGGCGCAGTATGGGACGTGAGTACGAACGGGATGTGGAGAAAGCGCAGCCGCGTGTCAAGCTGCATATTTTTAGCCGCCTCCTGGCTTATGTGAAACCGTATAAGGGGCGCATGGCATTGTCCATCGTCGCCCTGTTGGGCAGTACCGCTTTGGGCCTGGTGCTGCCGCTGGTGGTGCGCAGTCTGGTGGACATTGCCCTCATTGACAAAGACCTGGGCACGCTCAACCAGTTGGCGGTAGGCTTGATTATCGTCTTTGTGGTACAGGCACTCTTTAGTTTTATCCACCAGTTGAGTCTGGCTTACGTAGGGGAGCGCGTCGTGGCTGACATTCGAGTGCAGCTTTACTCGCATCTACAGTCGCTCTCCCTTACCTTTTTTGCGGATCGGCACACGGGGGAGATTGTTTCCCGCCTGACGAACGACGTTTCCTTGCTGCAAGGGGCGATTACCCATGATTTGGTGTCGCTGCTGCGGCAGGCGATTACGTTGGTGGGGGCGTCTATTTTGTTGTTTGTGCTGGATTGGCGGCTGACGTTGGTGATTCTGGCGGGCATCCCTATCATTTCGCTGACGATGGTCTGGCTGGGGCGGAAGATACGCACGGCTTCCAAGGCGGTGCAGGATGCCCTGGCGGAGGCGGCGAATGTGGTGCAGGAGACGATTGCCGGCATCCGCATCGTCAAATCGTTCGCCCGCGAGGCGCATGAAATTGGCCGTTTTGCGGCGCGCGTCAACGACACCCTCAGCGCCGCCATGCGCCGCGCCCGCGTCTCGGCGGTGCTGGGCCCGGTTATTGGCTTCATGGCTTTTTTCTCGATTACGATTACGCTCTGGTTTGGTAGCTATGAAGTGATTCAGGGGCGGTTGACGGCGGGGGGGCTGGTGGCTTATCTGGTTTATACGATGATGGTCGCTGCGCCTGTGGCCACGCTGGCCGGGCTTTATGCGCAGTTCCAGTCGGCTATGGGGGCTACGGAACGCCTGTTTGAACTGCTGGACACGCCGCCGGATATTGTGAGCCGTCCTGACGCGCGCGCGCTGCCGGCTATTCGCGGCGAAGTGGCGTTCCATGATGTGCAATTCGCCTACAGCGCGCACATTCCGGTGTTGCGCGGCGTCTCTTTTACGGCGCAGCCGGGCCAGATAATTGCCCTGGTAGGCCCCAGCGGCGCGGGCAAGAGCACGTTGATTAACCTGATTCCCCGTTTTTACGATGCCGGCAGCGGCTGTATCACCGTTGATGGCTTTGACGTGCGCGACGTCAAGTTGCAGAGTTTGCGGCAGCAGATTGGCATTGTGCCGCAGGAGACGATCCTGTTCTCCGACACGGTTGCCGCCAACATCCGCTATGGCAAGCTGGATGCGACCGATGCCGAAGTCGAAGCCGCGGCGCGCGCCGCGAACGCCCATGATTTTATTGTGCACGAATTGGAGAATGGGTATGAAACGTTGGTGGGCGAACGGGGAACGAAGTTGAGCGGCGGGCAGCGGCAGCGGGTGGCTATTGCCCGCGCCATTCTCAAAGACCCACGCATTCTAATTCTGGACGAAGCCACTTCTTCGCTGGATAGCGAAAGCGAGGCGTTGGTGCAGGAAGCCTTGCATCGGCTGATGATGGGGCGTACCAGTTTTGTGATTGCCCACCGTCTGAGCACGGTGGTGAACGCGGATTGGGTGTTGGTGTTGGAGCAGGGGCGGTTGGTGGAGCAGGGCACGCACGCTGACCTGTTGGCTAACCCTGAGGGTCTTTACAGGCGGCTGCATCAGTTACAGTTTATGGCGGCTGAGGCGGCGCTTGCCTAACAATTGCCTAAAAATTACCCCCCACTTCGGAGTAGAGGCTTTAGCCGGTAAAATTTCGGAGTGGAGGCTTCAGCCGGTAATGTTGCCAATTTTGGGCGCGTCTGCGCCCAAAATTGCCCATAAAAATGGGTGTCAGCCCCGCCGCAGGCGGGGCTGACACCCACCACGCTCAACCCCCTTCCCCCTGGGGAAGGGGGTTGGGGGATAGGGAGCTTCTCTGATAACAGTTACCTGGGAATCTGTTGCAGGAGTTCATCCAGGGTCATGCCATCAGGTAAGGGCATGTCGGGATGGCCCAGGTCACGTGTGGGTAAGCCGCTCAACGTTCCAGGCTGCAAACCGCCCAGCCAGAAGCCTTTGCGCCCGCTGAAGTCCTGGCAGATGTTGACGCCCACCACGCGCCCTTCGCCGCGGTAGAGACCGATGTCAAGCGAGGTGCACTGGTAGCCGGGGTCATGTTGCAGCCAGAAGACCTGGGCGCCCTGCAAATATCCCCAGATGCCGCCGCCGCCATTAGAATCGGTGAACGCGCCGCCGGCAAAGAGGGCGTAAGTGCCCTGGCTCTGGCTGCCATCGTTTAGGAAGATACGATAGGGCATGTTGTACAGTGGATTGTCGCCTACGCTGCATTCGGGGTAGCTGAAGGCGCCGATGTAGGTTCCCCACTTGCCCTGGGACGGGATGTCTTTGGAGTATTCGCCCAGGTACCAGAAGGTGACGCCGTCGGGGTCAATGGTCATGCCCGTGTAGT
>CAYQYJ010000355.1:0-2710 GCA_964421605.1 uncultured Ardenticatenaceae bacterium
GCCGCAGCCAGGACGTGTCCAGAGCGGTGCATAGCTGCGCCAGCAGCGTGGCCAGGGACTGGCAGTCGGCCAGGGAGACGTTATCGGGCCCAATGCGCGCGTGCAGCGCCACTGCGCTCAAACCGGCCAGATCGTACAAATCTTGGCTGTCAGCCGGCGATGGCGGCACGTCAGGAGCAGCAGCCAGGGACAGGAGGGCCTTGGTGTAAAACTCAATGGGCTGCAAAGATTTCTCGACGGCGACAATGGCTGACAAATCCTCATCGGAAAGATGCGCCAGGTTATCCAGGAGGTGGATGTTGTACTGCGCCAGCCGCGTCTGCCAACTGCTGCTGACTCCTTTCAAGGCGGTTATGGGCAGGGATCTAGGCGTGAAAGGGAGGCGGAATGGGAGAGGGGCAGGGTCTAGTAGGGTATTGTTGTAACCTGGGGGATTGCGTGGATCGTCCAGTTCCAGGTCAATGCCAAAGACGTATAGATTGTGGGTCTGACCATCCCAATACCTTATGGGGAGTGGGAAGGAAAAGCGGTGATGCGTGCCGGCAAATGTGAGAATCGGGCCATATCCATCAGCCTTGAGGTGGGCGACCGGATGGGAGCCTGGCCCCACATCATCAATATAAATGTCCACAAACACGGGCACGTCTGCGGCATCAGGGTCCAGACACCAGCCACGCGCTACGCCATCATTGGCGACGCCATCTACCCAACCAGCGGGCGGCTGCGCTCCCATTTGCATGGTGAAAGGACAGGCTGAGCCGGGCAGAAGATGCCACGCCCCTGCCATATCCTGGGCATAAGCATAAAGCGTGTGGGGTTGGCCGTCGCGGTATGCGTCAGGAATGACAAAGAGGAAACGATGAGCGTCAAAGAGATTGGCCGTCATGCTGCCCACGAGCTCTCCAGTTGCCATTGTACCGTCCGCGTAGAATTGAACTACCAGGTTGGCGGCAGGCGCGGCAGGATCGCTGGCGTATCCATCGGCAATGCCCCCGTTGAGAATACCTGTCAGGCTGCCATCCAGAGTGGGCGTAAGCTGAAACGGTAGGACGGCGCCTGTGAGCAGCGTGTTGTTATACCCGTCCGGATCATGCGGGTCGTCCGATTCCAGGTCAATCCCATAGGCATACAGCAGGTGCGGCTGACCGTCCCAGTAGGATAGAGGAATGGAGAAGGTAAAGCCATGGCGGTCGCCGGGAAAGGTGAGAATGGGGCGGCGCTGGTTGGCCGTGACGCGGGCGACCGGGGATGCGCCTGGTCCAGTGTGGTCAATGTAGATATCCACAAACACAGGTACGGTAGGCGCGTCGGGATCGAGACACCAGCCTACGACTAATCCTTCGGCGGTGATGCTGTCTATCCAACCGGCGGGCGGCTGCGCCCCCATCTGAATTTCAAAGAGGCGCGGCGCGCCAGAAAGAAGGAAGAGGTCGCCGCTATCGGCATCTTGGGCGTAAGCAAACAGAGTGTGTGGGCGGCCGTCGCGGAACTGGTCGGGAATGACGAACAAAAAGCGATGGGCGTTAAACAGATTGGCCAGGGTTGTGCCTACGAACGTCCCCGCTCCGGCAGCCCCATCTATGTAAAAGTGTACTGTTAACACACTTCCATTACCTTGCCCGCCTTGTGCATGACCGCCAGCGATGCCGCCGTTGCCAATGGTCTCCAGCAGGCCAGTGGGGCGCGGTGGGGCCGGTGTGAGGGGGGTGAGATGGATGCCGGCAAAGGAACGAGGGGGCATTTCCACAGTGATCATTTGTCCGCGCGTCGCCGTGCCAAGCTGGCTCTGGCTTGCGCCCGCCGGAGTATACTTGACAACCGTACCTTGCCAGGCGCGCGTATCCAGGCCACGGCTGAATTCCACCGTGACCGCCGCGGCGCGGTTGCCCACGTTGGCGAAAGCGTACAACAGTTCTTGCCACGGGCCGTCATCGTACTGCCAGACCATGTGCTGAATCTGATCGGTGGCGATTTTAATGGCGTTGGTGGTATCGCTGGGGTGGCGCGGTACGCCCAACGGCTGGATGTGCTCAGCGTCAATGCCGCGAGAAAAGGCGTCGAAAATACTCAGGCGTGTTTGCGCATTCGCCCCCGGATAAAGCGCCTCCACCAACACGGGTACGTCTATAAACTGTCGTCGCTTTGCGTACCAGGCGTAGAGGCTCTTGTTGCCGCTGACAAGATGGGCTGCGCCCAGCATGAACCCCTGGCGGAAAAAGGTCTTGAACTGCTGTTGAAACTGCACGGCGCGGCCGGCCATATGCAGCAGTTCCTGGTTGAAAATGGGCGTCACCCGTTGCTCCTGGGCATCTACCATGGCCTCAATCCAGGCGGCGGGGACCAGGATGCGCTCGCCGCGGACGGCGGCGGCGCCAAAGCGAAAGAAGCGCGCGCGCAGGTTGAACACGTCCTGGACGCCGCGCTTATAGGTATAGGTCGTGCCGGAGTTGGTGGGATAGCCGGCGGGAGCAACGCCATGTTCCACAATGGCAAAGTTGGCGGCGAAATAATCCTCGCACTGCTGCCGCCACGTCTCGAACGCCAGGCTGGCTGCGGTGTCGTCGTCGCGGGCCTCCGCCAGCATGTAGCTCGGGGGCACGGCGCGTACCGTTTTTTCCAGGTAGCCGGGGTGGTTGTACACATCAACATCCACCATGTTCATTTTGGCCGTCATCATTTCCGAGTAGACATGCTGCCAGAAGGGCACCCA
>CAYQYJ010000355.1:2810-4329 GCA_964421605.1 uncultured Ardenticatenaceae bacterium
GGATACCCGCCCAGAAAACGGTAAAACCCGCCCATCTCAAAGCCCCAAATTTGCGCCTCCAGCTTGATTTGCCCCTGGTTGACCTGCTGCTTGAGGCGGCGCAACAGGTCTGGCAGCGTTTCATTCGGATTATCGGGCATATTGGGGGGCGTATCCAGTGGGTGCATTTCCAGCCAGTGACGTAGGGCTGGCGGGCCATCGTAGCGGCCAATGGGGCCATCCAGCGAGTAGTTAATGGCAATGGTATAGGGATCCATCCCGTCCAGAGGGGCGTCGGCTGTGCGCTCTGCATGACGGCGGTAGAAACGGGGACGACGGGCGCGAAGCCACTCGCGGTAAATGTTGGCCACGTCGTACCAATCTACCGGCGCGCCGGCTGTTTCTCCTTCGCGGCGGAAGGCGCGTAGCCGGTACTGGAACTGCGCCCCAGAAAAGCCGCCATCTACCTGTCCGCCGGAGAGGGTGTAGGTCTGTGGACGGACAAACTGCCCATCCTGAAAAAACAGGGGGAAAACGGTATCGAGGGCGAAGGTGGTTTGCGTGGAGGCGTCAAAAGGAGGATTCTTGTTATCGTAAAAGTGTTTCTCATGGCCGGACTCATCTGTGCTGGAAACGGCGATCCCCTGGGCGAAGCCGGCGGCGGCGACCCGCCCCAACTGGTACAGGGCCACGAATTGGGCCACCAGCGGGTATTGCGGTGGAAAATCGGCATAGCCATTTTCCCACTCCAGGCCCTGCGCCAACTGGACAAAGCCGCCCGTCTGGCCGTTGGGGTTCAGCAGATGATATTCCTGACCGGGGACCGTCATGTCGTCATTGTGGAACTGCAGCCGAGGGTAAAGGATGCGCGTTTCCCACGCTTCCTGCGCCGACTGCCGTGGGATGGGGTCTGGATAGGTGAACGACAGGTCCAGGTTGATCCAGCCGGCGTCAATGCCGTGGGGCGCGGACAGTCTCAGGGTGACGTCAATAGGGCCGTAGGGAACCACGCCCGGTTGAATGACCCGTTCGGGAGCCAGACCGGCGTAGTGGATGAGCAGATCGCCCGTGGGTGTGTAGTTGTAAGTGGGGGGAGTGGCGTTTTGCCCGCTGTATTGCAGCACAGTCGGCGGCGTGTCTTTGATCGCCTTGCCGCCGCTGAGGCTGAACCTGACGAAGCGAATGGCGAAGAGGCTGTGATAGGTTGCCGGCAGCGCGTAAATATCGCTGTTGTGACGCCGCAGCGCCACCTGGCTCAATGTGGCCTGGGGCAGGCTGATTTCCAGGTGGGTGGTGTAACCAGATGCATCAGGTTGGGAGTCAAAGGGAATGGTTGTCATAGGGGTCTCCTGCTGGCAGAGCAATAAGCGCCTGTCTGGTTGCTCTGTCTCATTATATTGAATTCAAGTGGGAAAAGTAAGGGAGTCGCTTGGGATTATCCAGAAGAAGCTGCTAGAGGATATTCAACACAAATTTGGTTTGATCTAGCGGGGAAAGGCGTTCCGCCAGGAGGTTGGCGACGCCGGATTCTTGCTGGACG
>CAYQYJ010000356.1:0-4325 GCA_964421605.1 uncultured Ardenticatenaceae bacterium
ATCAGTTCTTCCAGTTTTTCGCGGTTGGCAATAGTGATGTGCCGCCCGCTGATGACGATCCAGCCGGCGCGGCGGAAGCGGGCCAGGGCTTTGTTGATGCTAACGCGCGTGGCGCCCGTCATTTCCGCCATGTCCGTTTGCGTCAGGGAAATATCTATCAGCGTGCCTTGTTTGGTGGGTTGGCCGTGGTTGTCCGCCAGATTGAGCAGGATACGGGCCAGGCGCGCCGGCAAATCCAGGAAGAAAATATCGCTGATCTGGCTGTTCAGGTGACGGATGCGCAGCGCCAGCGTTTGCAGCACGTGGTGGGCGAAGGTGGGGTTGTTGTCCAGAAAATTGAGGAACTCGTCGCGGTGTAGGGTCAAGGTCTCGGTGGGTTCAATGGCCATGGCTGTGGCGGAGCGGGGCGAGTCGTCCAGCAGCGCCAGCTCGCCAAAAAAGTCGCCGGGGCCCAGAATAGCCAGCAGGGCTTCCTGCCCGTCAGGGGTGGCGCGGGAAATTTTGACCTTGCCCTGGGTTAAGATATAGAGCAAGCCGCCGGGATCGCCCAGGTGAAAGATAATCTGGTTGGGCGTAAAGCGGCGCGGCACCAGGCGGGCAGCCAGGGCGTTCACTTCGTCGCGGCGCAGGCTGGAGAAAAAAGGGACGGTTTTCAGGGCGTTAATGGCGGTTTCGGAATTTTCGAACATGACGTTTTCTACCTTGATGGGACCCCGCCGCTTCAAACGGGCGAACCCCTACCGTAAAATGATTGGGTTATTGGGCAACGTGGATGTTTAGCCGGGTTGTTCCAGTCTGACTCTGGTCTTCATTTCGTCATATATCAGGTCCAGGCCCAGCCTGATTTGCATTTGCGCCCAGTCGCGGGGCAGGTGGCCTAGCGGAAAGGCGGACAGGAGGTCTGCAGCGCAGGCGCTCAGGTCGCTGCGTGGCCTGTTTTGCTGGCACAGGTCGAAAACCTGCTGCCGCACGTGGCGAATGAAGCCAGCCATGGGTGTGAAATGGCTGCTGTCTGCCAAAGGCCCACGACCGGGCACGACCACAGCCGCATTGTACTCAGGTTGGCGCAATCTTTCCAGACTTTGCAGCCAGGCGGCGGTATCTGCCTGCGCCAGCATGGGGCAGGTGTCCACCGTCAACAGGTCTCCGGTGAAGAGAATGCCGGCATCCACCAGATGCACGCAAATAGAACCCGTTTCCGGTCCGGGCATATAGACCAGTTTAATTTGTTTGTGGTTGTAATACAGGGAAAGATCGTGGCTAAAGCTGATGGCGGCGCGTTCCACTGGCGCGTTATTCAGTTCGCGCCCCGCATCCAGATTGCGGGCAATCAGACTGTCTAGCAGCGACTGCGGATACCGCTTATCGTAGCTGTTTAACTTATCCGCGGCAGACTGTTGGACAATCAGGGGAGCGTTAAACCAGCGCATATTGAGCAGACGGTCGCCGTGGGTGTTGGTCAGGATAATGTAGCGGATAGGGCGGGGATCGAGGAGGTGGAGCTGCGTTACCCAATCGCGGGCATCGCGGGGATAGGAAGGAATATCAATGCAGATGATGCCCTTTTTGGTGATGACGGCGCCGACGTTAACGTCGGCATACCGCGTTTCCACATAAACCTTCTCAGCCAACTGTTCCATAAAAGTTGCTTCTACACTGCTTTGCTGCCGCCGCTTACGGGTAACAGCGTTACCGAATAACGCCGTTACGCAGGTAATTGGGCTAACAGCAGCCTTTCTGCTCGATTCAGGGCTGCCTGGATGCGCTCCACGTCGGCAGCCGGGCCGCCCCCCTGCGCCAGCAGCGGCGTGCCGCCGCCAGCGGTGCTGCCCAGCGCGGGCAAAGCCGCCTTAATGAGTTGGTTCATATCGCCAGGCGCATCCGCGGCGCGACAAAATACCAGCCGGGCGCTGCTGCCGGCAACGCCAAACAAGGCTACCACTCCTGGCGTTTGCCCCAGCAGCACAGCCAGGGTGCGAATGTGCGCCGGGTCGCGGTCGGCGCTGAAAGCGCGGGTGACGATAGTGACGCCGCCGCGAACCATACCCTGGCGGCGCAGGCTGTCCGCTTCGACTTGCAGCAGTTCCGCCTGCTGCTTCTTGAGTAGATTGCGCGACGTCTTGTTCTCGTCTTGCAGCCGGGCGACGGCTTCTTCCAGTTCCCAGTACCCGACCGTCAGGTCAGCCGCCAACTTGTTCACAATGCGGTTTTTTTGACGGTAGTCCAGCAGCGCCCGCTGCCCACATTGGAAGGTGACGCGCAATTGCTGGTTTTGCCGCTCCAGCTTTGTTATTTTAATCATACCAACTTCGCCTGTTTGTGTCACATGCGTACCGCCGCACGCCGTCAGATCAAACGCTTCAATGTCAATCAGACGCAGGGGATGGTTGTTCACCGGCGGTATCTTGCGCAGCGGCAGCGTCTGCGCATCGGCGGGGGTGACAAAGCGAATGTGCACGCGGCGGTTTTCCCAGATAATCTGGTTCGCCAGCGTTTCTGCCTGTTCCACCTGGGCGCCTGCCAGGTCGCTGCGGTGGAGGTCAATCGTGCTGTACTCCTGGCTTAAGTGAAAGCCAACCGTTTCCGCCTGGGCCGTACGCAGAAACGCCTGTGACAGCACATGTTGTCCGGTGTGCTGCTGCATGTGGTCAAAGCGGCGCGCCCAGTTGATTTCTGCCGTCACGTCGTCGCCGGCCCAGATTTCGCCCGCCATGACGTGCAGGATAGCTTCATCGCTTTCGCGCACCACCACGTTAATGACGGGCGTGCCGGCAATGCGCCCCTCATCAAAAGGCTGCCCACCCGACGTAGGATAAAAATAGGTGCGGTCCAGCACCACGGCTAACTGCTTCTGGTACGATGTGCGTTCCTGAATGGTAGCCTGAAAGCGGGTAGTATAGGCGTCGGTGTAATAAAGTCGTTCACTCATCGGTTTTTGTGTCTGCTGCGGCCCCGGCTGGCAGCGTAAAATAGAATATAGCCCCGCCGCCAGGCGCTTCGTCTACCCAGATGCGTCCTCCATGCGCTTCCACCGCCAGGCGGCAAAAAGCCAACCCCAAACCAATGCCCATGCCGCTGTGTCTGCCAGGGATGCGGTAATATTTGTCAAAGATTGCCTGGCGATAAGGAGGCGGGACGCCAGGACCTTGATCGGCTACGGCGATCAGGACGTTGCCGGCATTCGTTGTATCGTGACAGGCCGCAATCGTCAAACTTTGCTCTGGCAAGGTGAATTTTAAGGCGTTGTCCAGCAAATTGATCAGCACGCGCTCAATCATGTCGGCGTCCGCGACCACGTCTGGCAGACCTGGCTCCAAATCAAGAGTCAGGCGAATACGACGCTGTTGTAAAATGGGCAGGATGGCTTCTTGCGCCGCGGCAATCAGATCGGCAGGCGAGACGCGGCTGCGGTCGGCGATGGGCTGGCCCGCTTCTAGCCGGCTGATGTCTAGCAAAGAGCTGATCAGATTGCGCAAACGCTGGCTGCTGCGGCGGGCAATGTCCAGGATAGTCGCCGCCAGCGGGTGGGTGTGGGCGTCAATTTCCTGGTTGACCAGATCCAGGCTGGAAATGATATTGCTCAGCGGGCTTTGCAAATCGTGGATCAACATGGTCATGAGTTCGTCCCGCATTTCTTCCAGTTTAGCCTGACTGCTGGCTGGCCTGGTTTGTGTTCGCCGTGTGTTTTCCATAGCGGCGGCAGTCAGGTTGGCGACCGTCTCTAACCAGCGGGCATCGTCCTGGGTTAACTGGAAAGCGCCCGATTTCAGCACGACAAGGAAGCCGGCGACCGTCTGGCGCGCCAGCAGCGGCGCGCAGATAGCCGACCAGGGCGCCTGGCGGCTGGCAGGCGACAGCGGCAACCACCGTTTGTCGCTGCGGGTGTCGCCAATCAAGGCTGTTTGCTGGTTTGCTGCCACCCAACCGGTGACGCCCTGGCGCAGCAGGTCGCCGTCACTCAGGGCAGGGGGCGGTTGGTCGCCGTTTTCTTGCTGCCACAACTGTTCGGTATGCCCGTCGTCTTGGAGGAGGATGATACTGCCGGCCTGGCTGCCTAGTTCGCGGCGCGCCGTTTGCAGTAGTTGCGGCAGAATGGCTGGCAAATCCATACCGACAGTAGCGGTGCGCAGCATTTCGTTGATGGCATAGAGGGTTTGCAGGCGAATGCCGGCATGGTCATTATCCAGGGCTTGTGTGGTTGAGAGGTCATTCATATGGCTCAGAACGGGTCTGCCTGTTTATCAATCGTTCTATTCTTATCACAATTCTCGTCGGTGTAAATGGTACTGAATCCCTGTTTCCTGAGGAAGGGCGCTAATCACAGA
>CAYQYJ010000357.1:0-2041 GCA_964421605.1 uncultured Ardenticatenaceae bacterium
TGTGAACGGCTCCATGATTTTATTATATGCGTACTGGCAGAACTGCGCCATCTGCCCGCCCCTGACTCTAGTGCTGCTTAAAAGGTCCGCCTCCCCCAGAAATCAAGGTTTTATCGCTGATGGGCAATTTTTAGCGCCTAGATGCCAAAGATAACACCCCAGTAAATCGTGGCGATTTCTTTAACCGCCTATCGTCCCCGTAAAGTGGGTAAAAGGGGATCGGCGCCGGGCAATTTTGGGCACGTCTGTGCCCAAAATTGCCCATAAGAAAAAAGGTAACCCCCAGTAAATCGTGGCGATCTCTTTAACCGCCTATCGTCCCCGCAAAGTGGGTAAAAGGGATCGGCGCCGGGTAATTTTAGGCGCGTCTGCGCCCAAAATTGCCCATAAAAATCGGCGTCAACCCTGCCGCAGGCGGGGCTGACGCCTGCCACCATTAAATCGAGGCTTACCAACGCCAAACAGGGAGATGGGAACCGTCTTGATGACGTCCATCTCCCTGTTTTCAGGTGATTTATGGGACTACGTATTTCACTGATTGCCCGGCGCCAGGCGACCGGGCGTTGAAAAAGTCCCCTTGAGGGGAAGCGGGTCTACACCCCAATGCTTAAGGCGTAACCGTCGCTTTCTTCAATTCATCCACCTTGCGATTCAAAGCGTTAACCTTCGTTGTCAACTCTTTAATATCATCGCGAGTGGGTACATTCATCCGCGTCAGCAGTTCTTCCAGACGCCGATCCAGTTCCGTCTCAGCTTTGTCCGTGGCTTTCTGGGCCTGATCCTTGCGCCGCTTGAACATGCCGTCCAGCATCTTGCGGCCATCTTTTTCCAGCGTTTCCCCGCGTTCCACCAGTTTGTCAAAGGATTCCACAAACCAATCTTGGGTCCCGTCCAGGGTTTCCTGGCCTAGAGCAACAACACCCAACCCGGCCTGCACGAACCTGTGCGCGCTGTGGACGACTACGTTTTGTTTCTCTTCAACTACTTCGATCATTTGTGGCTTTTTGCCATTTGCTTTTGTCATTGTCTGTTACCTCTAAAAGTTAGAAAGGGTTCAACCCTTTATGACGCATCGCGTTATAGAAAATATAACACACTGCGTCATAGAAGTCAATAGGCTGGCAGCCTTCTGATACATTTCTTATGCGTTTATCCGCTTTTCATTAGACAGCCCCCCTGACCCGCGTTATACTTATGCCAGATGCTTGAGTCTGCCTGCGCCATGACCCCGCCCTTGCGGGGTTATTTGATCGCCTGTATAGACACAGACAAAGCCAATGGAGCAAGAAAATGAACAATGACAACGTTGTCTACCTGACGCCGGCTGGGTTGGAAGCCATTAAAGAAGAGCTGGCTTTCCTGAAAAATGAGAAGCGAGCGCAGCTTTCGGAACGGCTGCGCACAGCTATCGCTATGGGCGATTTGAGCGAAAATGCCGACTATCATACGGCGAAAGAAGATCAGGCCTTTATGGAAGGACGCATTCGCGATCTGGAAGATACCCTGCGCCGCGCCAGGATTATTGAGACCACCGGGCCATCGGAAAAGGTTCGGGTTGGCAGTCGCGTCACCATCAAAGAAGATGGCTACGACGACGAAGAGACCTACCATATCGTAGGCGTACACGAAGCCAACCCGGCCAAAGGTCGCATATCCAATGAATCTCCTTTTGGACGAGCGTTGTTGGGAGCCAGGATCGGGCAAACCGTGCGCGTAGACAGCCCCACGGGCATCTTGTCGCTGAAGGTTTTACGCATATCTTGAGACATTGGGCGCGTCGCTCCCCACTTACGGAGGGTAGTTGAAATATGTTACGCCAATCGCCGCGTATTTTGTTTCTGGTGGTTTTGTTGTGGGCGCTGCCGGCATTAGCCTGCAACACCACCCCCCCAGACGCATCCCCGCCGCTAGAGGCAGTCGCCGCTACCGCTGCCGCTTCAGCTCAAGATCTGGATAACCTGGCTGGCACGGCTGCTGCCCAGGTAGCGACCGCCGCCCCCACGCTACAGGCCGCCGCGGCCACCGAAGTCGCTGCCGCCGC
>CAYQYJ010000357.1:2141-4324 GCA_964421605.1 uncultured Ardenticatenaceae bacterium
GCCCTGCCCACTCTGGAGGCGCAGGCTGAAGCCATCGGTACAATCGTCGCCGGTTTGCCCTCGGGCGCCACCATGGACGAACTGAAGGAACGATTTGCCGCCGTGCAGCTAGACGAAAACGGCGCGTTTCGCATCACCATCACCGACGCCGAATGGAATCAAGCCCTGATGGCTCGCCAGGAAACCCGCATCGCCGCCGGCGACCCACCCGCCACGCAAGACATCACCTTTGTTTTCTTGCCAGACCGCATTGACCTCACTGGTCGCGTCGTTAGCCCCATCCAGGGTCCGCTCACCGCTTCCTTCCGCCCCTACGTCGCCGCAGGCGTCTTCCAGTTTGAAATTCTGGCAGCCACCATCAACGAAGTTGCCGTTCCCCAACCGTTGTTGGAACTGGCGGCGGGTTCTGTACGGGAGACGATTGACGAACTGATCAGCACTCTACCTGATGGTTTGCAACTTACTGAGGTCCTCCTGCAAGAGGGCGCCATGACGATTACCGGCCAGCGCCCCTGACGGCAGGGTGTGCTTCTGTTCCGGACTTTTCCCTCCTTGGTCCTGTTTACCCCTTTTAGATAGATTTTGACAGAAAAACAGGCTTATAAAACGCATTGTGTGCGCAGCGCGCTGCCCACACAATGTGTTTTAGCTTGGGTAAAACGTGCTGTCATGAACAAAGGTAAGACAGGCGCAGCCGAAACGGTAGCAAGGAGACGACGGTATCCGTGAACAAATCCTCACGCCTCTCCGGTTTTTATAAACTTTCACTGGAACAGCGGGTGAACTCGGTGGCTGAATGGGCCGGATTAGACGCCGCCGAGAAAGCCACCCTCTTAGGCCAGGGTCTAACCCCCGATCAGGCCGCGCATATGATCGAAAATAGTATTGGCACGCACGCCCTGCCTTTGGGCGTGGCTGTCAACTTTCGCATCAATAGCCGCGATTACCTCATACCCATGGCTGTAGAAGAGCCAAGCGTGCTGGCAGCCGTCAGCTATGCCGCAAACCTGATTCGCCAGGGCGGCGGCTTTAGCGCCGCGGCTACTGACTCCCTTATGATTGGACAAATTCAGGTATTGGATCTACCCAATCTGGAAGCGGCCCGCTGTCGCCTGTTAGAGAACAAGGGGATGTTGCTGGCTTGCGCCGATGCCGGCAGCGAAAGCATCGTCCGCCGCGGCGGCGGCGCGCGCGACATCGAAGTTCACCTTTTTCCAGATACGTCTGTGGGTCCCATGTTGGTTGTGCACTTGCTTTATGACACTCTGGACGCCATGGGCGCCAACGCCATCAACACCGCCGTAGAAACGATGGCCCCCCTGGTGGCGGACCTGACAGGCGGGCGCACCCATTTGCGTATTTTGTCTAACCTGACAGACCGTCGCCTGGCTACGGCGCGCTGCCTGATTCCGGCGGACGCCCTGACCACCAAAGATGGGCGGGACGGTTCGATTGTGGCCCGTCTGGTTGAGGAAGCCAACGCTTTTGCCATGGTGGACCCCTATCGCGCCGCCACCCACAACAAAGGCATTATGAACGGCGTTGACGCCGTGTGCATTGCCACAGGCAATGATTGGCGGGCTATTGAAGCCGGCGCGCACGCTTACGCCGCTCGCAGCGGTCAATACCGCGCCTTAACCGACTGGCGCGCCACCGAAGATGGCGACCTGTATGGCGAAATAACCATGCCCCTGGCAGTAGGCATTGTCGGCGGCGCAACCAAAGTGCATCCGACGGCGCAGGTCGCCATGAAGATATTGGACGTAGCTTCCGCGGCGGAACTGGCGCAGGTGATGGTCTGCGTGGGGCTGGCGCAAAATCTGGCGGCCATTCGCGCCCTGGCCACGACGGGCATCCAGCATGGCCACATGCGTTTGCACGCGCGCCAGGTAGCCCTGGCTGCCGGCAGCAGCGGCGACCTGGTTCCCCTTATCGCCGAGCGGCTGGTACAAGAAGGCAACATCCGCGTCAAACGCGCCAGAGAAATTTTGCAGGAAATAAACGTCGCCTCCGAAAATGGCGTAAAGGCGTTTGCCTGAATAAAAATTCGGTAACTATACAGGTGCGAGGCACTGGCCAAAGGAGTTCCAAAAGGCCAAAACCGTTCGGCCAGTGCCTTGCACCACCAAATAAAACGCATCGGCGCCGGGCAATTTGGGGCGCAGACGCGCCCAAAATTGCCC
>CAYQYJ010000358.1:0-4316 GCA_964421605.1 uncultured Ardenticatenaceae bacterium
AGATTACACGGATTACACAGATTTGTATTGGTTACAAGTTGCCAAGAATTTTTTTCACCGCCAAGAGCGTCACAGATTACACGGATTACACAGATTTGTATTGGTTACAAGTTGCCAAGAATTTTTCTCACCGCCAAGACGCAAAGGGCGCGAAGATTTAACGGGACCCAGGATGTCTGGAGGGATTTCATGCCGGCAGCACCAACCCCATGATGCGCTTCATCTCGTCCAGTTTGGGGGTGGAGACGGCGCGGGCCTGGTCGGCGCCGCGCTGGAGCAGGCGATCTAGTTCGGCAGGGTCGCGCATCAGTTCATGATAGCGCTGCTGAATGGGGGCCAGGGCAGCCACGACTACCTCCGCCACCTGCTTTTTCAAATCGCCATAGCCGCGGGCGTGGGCAAAATCTGCCAGCACTTCGGCTTCACTCTTTTCGGTGATGGCTTTGTAGATGCCGAGCAGGTTGTTAACGCCAGCTTTTTCGGGGTCGTCGGAGAAGGCGATCTCTTTGCCTGAATCGGTGACGGCGCGCTTAATGGAACGGGTGATTTCCGCCGGCTCGTCCAGCAGGCGCACGGCGTGGCCGCGCACGTGGGCGTAGCTTTTGGACATTTTGACGGCAGGGTCGTCCAGGCCCATGACGCGCGCGCCTACTTCGGGGATTTTCGGCTCAGGAATGGCGAAGAATTCCTGCTCGTAGAGGCTGTTGAAGCGCTGGGCGATGTCCCGCGCCAGTTCCACGTGCTGTTTCTGGTCGTCGCCAACGGGCACCTCGTGGGCGTCGTAGAGCAAGATGTCGCCCGCCATGAGCACAGGGTAGTCCAGCAAGCCGGTGAGGACGCTTTCCTGGCGGGCGGATTTGTCTTTGTATTGGGTCATGCGCTGCAGCCAGCCCAGGGGGGTGACGCAGTTGAGCAGCCAGCAGGCTTCGGCGTGGGCGGCAACGTGGCTTTGCACAAAGAGGGTGCTTTTGTCGGGGTCAATGCCGGCAGCCAGCAGCATAGCCGCCAGCGAGCGCGTCTGGAAGCGGAGTTCTTGCGGATCCTGGGGGATGGTCAGGCTGTGCAGGTCTACGACGCAGAAGAAGTTGACCTTGTCTGCCTGTTGGCGCACCCAGTTGCGCACGGCGCCCAGGTAGTTGCCTAAATGAATGTTTCCGGTGGGTTGGATACCGCTAAAGACGACTTTTTTGTTTGTTGTGTTCATCGTAGTCTCGCAAATATAAGGTAGGGCGGGTGGTTGAGGTTTAAGAAAATAATCAGGTAAGGGAGGGCGTAGACCCCATCCCCCAACCCCCTTCCCTGGCGACAAGAGCGGGGCAGGTGGACAATTACCCGATTATTTTCTCAATGTCCCAACAAGCCTTATAGTAAACCGCTCTCAGCCCGCTCAATAGCTACTGCCAGGGCGCGGGCTTTGTTCAGGCATTCCTGGTGTTCGCGGGTGGGGTCGCTGTCGGCGACGATGCCGGCGCCGGCCTGGATAAAGATGGTATCGCCTTGCATGAGCATGGTGCGAATGGCAATGCACGTGTCCATGCTGCCGTCGTAGCCAAAGTAGCCGACGGCGCCGGCGTATAAGCCGCGCCGTTCGCCTTCCAGGGCTTCGATGATTTCCATGGCGCGTACTTTGGGCGCGCCGCTGACTGTGCCGGCAGGAAACGTAGCCCGCATCAAGTCATAAGCATTCAAACCCGCTTTGAGTCGCCCTTCGACGTGGCTGACGATGTGCATGACGTGGCTGTACCGTTCCACCAGCATCAGCTCTTTGACGCGCACGGAGCCATATTCGCTGACGCGCCCCAGGTCGTTGCGCCCCAGGTCTACCAGCATGACGTGTTCGGCGCGCTCTTTTTCGTCCGCCAGCAGTTCCGCCGCCAGGCGGGCGTCTTCGCTTTCGGTGTGACCGCGCCAGCGCGTGCCGGCAATCGGGCGCACGCTGGCTACGCCATCCTCCAGGCGCACGTGCATTTCGGGGGAGGAGCCAATGACCTGCATGTCGTGGGAACCAAAGTCAAAGTAGAACATGTAGGGGGATGGGTTGAGCATACGCAGGGCGCGGTAAATGGCGAACGGGTGGGCGCTGGTGCGGCGCGTTAACCGCTGGCTGAGGACTACCTGAAAAATGTCGCCGGCGCGAATGTGTTCTTTCGCCTGCGCCACAATGGCTTCATAGCCGGCCTGGGTCATGTTGGATTGCAGCGGCTGACCGTCATGCTGGCGCGCGCCCCAACGGCGGGGAGATGCCGGCAGGGGGCGCAGCAGCTTCTCGCTGACCCGTTCAATCCGTTCCACGGCTTCCATGTAACTCAACTCCAGGTCGGGCCCGACGTGGGCGTTGGCCAGGATGAGCAGGCGGTGGCGGGCGTGGTCAAAGACGACCAGGGTGTCTGCCAGCAGAAAGATGGCGTCGGGGGCGTCTACGGCGCGGCGGGCGGTTGCCGGCAGTTTCTCAAAAAAGCGCACCACGTCGTACCCCATGTAGCCCACGCCGCCGCCAATGAAGCGGGGCAGGCCTGGGATGGCTGCCGGCTGGAACCGTCCCATTTCGGCTTGCAGCACGTGCAGCACGTCCTCGCCTGCCGCCAGTTCGCGGTGGGAGACGTCGTTCCCTTGCGCCAGGGTGACGGTGCGCCCGTGTAGGGAGATCATACCGCGCGGGTTGACGCCGACAAAGGAGTACCGCCCCACCTGTTCCCCCCCTTCCACCGATTCCAGCAGGAAAGAGGGGGCGCGTTCGTCCATCAGTTTGAGATAGACGGAGACGGGCGTCTCCAGGTCGGCGGCAAACTCGCGGTAGACGGGGATGAGGTTGGCGGAACCATGGGCAAGCTGGCGGAATGCCGGCAAGTCCGGTTGGTACACGCTTGGCGTGGCGGTTTTGGCGTCGTGGGCAATCATCATAAACGTACCTCAAGCCATAGCATGGTGGGCGTCTGCCCCGCCTACGGCGGGGCAGACGCTTTTAAGATGGGTAGTTTGGGGCGCGGATGCGCCCCAAACTACCCACAGGAAGGACGGCGCTTTCTGCCGGCGGCGGCAAGAGATTGACCCAAACTTCTCACGTCGTCGGAAAGGACGGGCCAGCCTTGCCGGACAGGTGAATCAGAATGACTCGATTCGATCCGCGAAATCTGCGCAACCCTGATTCTTTTCGCGTTCGCGCTATTGGCATCAAAAACAAAAACGCCCTCATCCCTGGTCAGGGACGAGAGCGCGAATTCCCGTGGTACCACCCTGGTTAGGCGACTTTGCTGTAGCTGCGGTGATGCAGATGCGGGCAAAGCCAGCCTCACTCTTATCGGGCCTGTCTGCATGACAAGACCTCAGCCCTGTAACGGGAGCGTCCCGACCCGGACTACACGAAAATCGTTCGCCCAGGCAACTCCCTGGCCCATTCGCCGGCGGCGCTGTTGTCGGTCTTGCAGCCTGAGGACCGACTCTCTGAAACCCGCTTTGCCGGCTACTTTTCCAGTTCACCGTTGTTTGCTTATGCAGTTGCGGCAGATCATAGCATCAGGGGGCCTGGCTGTCAAAAAAAGATGAAAACAGTCACAGATTTCGCAGATTTCACAGATTTGTTGTGAGAAAATTTTAGCCACGAATCCTTCGACGATGCTCAAGACAGGTTTCACGAATTTTCACAAATTTTTCTCCGCGACCTCCGCGTCTCCGCGTGAGGCTTTTTTGGGGGGCATGGGCGGGTTGCCAACCCGCCCTACGGAAATGTTTTGTTGTTTATTATCTCGCACTGGGATATATTTTTTTCACGCCTGTCACGGTGGTACAAAATTATGGCGCAAAGCGAGTCGCGGAGTATGACAAGGGAGCATGGAAGGAATGACTACCATGATGCAAGAAATCCAACCCCAATTTGAAGGAGCGCCGGATGGAATCTTTTACGGCTAATTTTCTGGCTAACCTGGCGGCGGAAATGAGCGCGGTGCTGCTGCCGGCATTGGGCCGGCGATTGCAGGCCGCCCTGGTGGGGGATGAGGCTGCGCAAGCGTTGCAGCGCAGTTTACATGCGGCGCTGGTAGCCTTGCTGGCAGAAGCCAGCGCCGCGTCGCCTGACCATGAAGCGCTGTTGGCGGACATTTTCCGCGATTTCTTGCAGCAGCCGGATGTGGCAACTGAAATTGCGCGGCTGCTGCGGGGGCAGACGTGGGACCTGGACGAATTGGGGCTGCTTTTTGCCGAGGCGGGCTACGACGCCAAAACGCTGCCCGGTCTTGACTTTGCCCAGGGCATGGAAGCGTTTGCTGCCGCTTTTCTAGTAGCCATTGCCGCTGAGCCGGCGCTGCAAAACACGCTGCAAA
>CAYQYJ010000359.1:0-4312 GCA_964421605.1 uncultured Ardenticatenaceae bacterium
AAATTGCGAGTTCAGAGGGATTCCTCGTTTCACTCGGAATGACAACTGGTAAGGTAGCAACCTGGGTTATTAGCGGAGTAGCTTACTCCGCAATCTCAAACACCAGGCCACTGCTGCGCCCGAACACTTCGGGGAAGAACTCTTCGCGGGCGGTTGCCGGCATTACCTGATACGTTCCCGGAATCGTTGCTTGCAGCGTATAGCTGTATTGATACGTGCCGGCAGGTAGGAAGTCGCTCAAGAACACCACCCGCTCATCCCGATACTCAATCCGGTTGAAGTACCACCAGCCCCAATAACCAGGGCGATACCCCTGATCATCCGTGCGCGTCACGGTGGGATCGGCGCTGGCGGCGCTGGTCAGCAGACCTGGGTCAATCGCCTCTGCGCCCGCCGGGAAGTGGTCTTCGATGATGGCGTAGACCAGGTCGTGGGGCGCGATCACGGTCAATTCCACCCGTACCTGCTGTCCGGCGGCGATTTCCCTCAGCGGCGGGCACGGCTGCGCTTCGGTGGGCTGGCAGGCAGCATCGTAATACGTCCGCTGCACCGTCACGCCGCGGCTGATCGCCTCCACCTGGTTGGCGTCAATGAAACTGTCCAGGTGCGCCGTGTAGTACAGCCTGCCGGCATCTCCCTCTTTCTGCAAGAAGAGGAAATTCACGTCGTCCAGCGCCAGTTCAGACACAGGCACAGCGTACTCTTGTACAGTGGTCAGGTTGTCCGCGTTAAACTGCCCCTGATCCAACACCTCCGTATTCACGGCTACATAGTAGCCGTAATCGGCTTCCAGTTCACCCGTAGCAGCCATCCAATCCGTTAGCGCCAGAATGGCCCACGCATTTTGCTGTCCCGTAGACCATTGGCTGGCCCGGCGCGCCGTCATCAACCAGCGCACAGCCCGCTCCGCCAGCGGGTTAGCCGGATCAATACGCGCCAGGGCGTCCAGGATCATGGCTGTGCCGCGAATGTCGCTGTTCAGGTTGTACCAATCTGGCTCGGCGTCCTCCCAGTGCGCGCCCGTGGCGCTGATGATCACGTTGTTGTTCAGGTCGGACAGCAGCGCCTGCTGGTTATCGCCGCCGCCGTTCGACAATTCGTAAGCCAGCGCCAGCAGCGCCTGCGCATACGGGTCAAGCAAGTCGCGGCGGTTACTGAACAGTTCGTCCAGATCGGTGGTCACATTCTCGCCGTTCTCCGCCAGCACGTAGAGGAAGAACGCCTGGCGGTTCACGTCGCCAGCTTCCGTGAGGCGGGCGGCGGCGCCCAGTTGGCGGGTCAGATAGTTAATGCCATCTTCCAGCACCGCGCTGTTGACGCCATACCCGGCATCTTGCGCCTTGGTCAGACCTAACAGCACATACGCCGTCAGATACGTATCGGGTTCGGGTGAGAAACACCAACCCCAGGCGCCGTCCGCTCTTTGCAGACTCTCAATTTGCGCCAACCCTTTGCTGACCCATTCGTCCAGGCGCGCCGACAGCCCCTCGTCCATCAGGCCGAGTTCGCTCAGCGCCCGCGCGGTGGCCACATTGGGCAGCAGATGGTCCATGACGCTGTGGGCGCACAGCAGCGTCTCGTCGTAACTGTTTTCAATCACGTCCAGGGACTCTAGCAGCGCCGCCGCCAGCGAGGGGCTCAGTTTAACCTGAACGTCGCCGCGCAGCGTATCTACATACGGCGGCAGCAAGACGCCTTCGACGACGCGCCCGCTCTGGTCCAACACGCCCGACGTACCCACCACATCTTCGGCATCGTAGCGGTAGACGGGGATCAGTTGGCCCGGCTGCACGCCAAAGGTGGGTTTGACAGCGTCGCTGTAGCCGCCACCCTCGGCGCGGAAGGTCAGGTCAACAAACCGCACGTCTTCCACGGTGACGGGCCATTGTATCAGTTGGGATCTACCGGCATCCACCGCCACCTGTTGCTCTGCCGCGCCGCTCAAAGTCACGCCGTCGGCAGTCAGGCTGACGCGCACGTTAATTTGCGCGTCTGTGTTATTGTGTACCGTCGCCCCCAACATCAATTCGTCTCCCACCGTCATAAAGCGGGGCGTCACCGGACGCAGCAGCACCGGTTTGGAAACCTGGACATCCACGCTGCTTTGCCCCACCAGGGAGTCGCTGGTCACTGCCTTGCTGCTCAAGCGCCACGTCGTCAGGCTGTCTGGCAGCGGAATCTCCACCGTGGCCTGACCGCTGGCATCCGTGGTGATGCTGGCATTCCAGTAGGCCGTGTCCGGGAATTCCTGGCGCACGTCATCTTCCTCCCCTTCCAGGCGCACCGAATCCGCTGTCGCCAGCTCGCCGCCGCCGCCGCCGCCCAAACCAAGCACTTCGATGGGGATTTCGATAGACAGCCCTTCACCAGAGACAAACAGCCCTGCGCCTACCTGGCTGCGATAAGGCTGGCGGGCGTAGAAGGCGTCCACAATGTTGGGCGCATTGTCCGCCGTCAGCGACAGTACCGCCAGGTCTACCAGGGACAGCGACAGGTTCGCTGCCACGCCATTCCCCTGGTAATCGGTCACCAGAATGTCATAAACAGCCGTATCCCCAGGCGCAAACTGCGTCTCGCGCGGCGTCAACTGCACATTCAGCGTCAGCCGTTCGGGCGACACCACCAGTTCGGTGATGCCCAGGCGGATGTCGGCGTATGGGTTGGCATCGTCAATACCCTTGATTGCCGTCACCGATACAAACACGTTCGGGGCGTAAATGTCGGTGATGGGAATGTCCAGCACGTCGCTGCTGGAATTCAGGGTGATCACCGATTGCTCAATCACGTCTCCACGTTCCACCGTCAGCCACGCCCTGACCGGCCCGTTAAAGGGTGATTGTACCAAAAGGCTGGCGGTATCCCCTACCTGGTACGACTGTTTGTCCAACACCAGGTCCATGGAGCGTTCCTGCGGATCGGTGCGCCAGCCGGCGTAGTTGGGGTCTGTGACCCACAGGTAGGCGATACTGGTGTGGCTGCGCCCACCGTCGTCGGTGACCGTAGCTCTGGCGATATAAGTGCCGCCGAGGGCGGGCGTAAAGCTGGCGGTGGCTTCGCCATCGCTGTCGCTGGTGACGCTGTCGCGCCCCACTTCTGTATCTACCGGTTCCCAGGTGGTCATATATTGACCGTACTGTTCGGTGCGCTGACTTTCCCATTCACGCTGGTAGAAGACAACCTCTACGGGCGTGTTCGCCACCGGCTGGCTGTCCCAATCTACCGTCACCAGGTCAACGCTGGCTTCCTGCCCGGCGCCAACGATGTAGTCGGACGGTCTGACGCCCACGTACGTTTCGGCGGCATGGAAGGTGATGCCGGCACGCCCGCTGACAGGGAAGTTGCTCACGTCGGTGACGCTGGCTTCCACCGTGATCTGGCGGCTGCCGTCGGGCGCGTTTTGCAGCAGAGATGCCGGCACGCGCACCACCAACTCGCCGCGCTCATTCGTGCGCCCTGTGCCATTTAGAACGGGCGAACCGTAGAAATTGAAGCTTTCGCCCAACACAAACCCTGCCGCAAAGTAGAACGGGTTGTCGTCGGAGAAACTATAGTACGGCCCTTCCCAGGGCAGCGTATACGCCTGGTCATAGATAACCCAATTGACCGCCAGATCAGTCGCCGGTGCGCCAAAGAGATACTCCGCCTGCACCACCACGTCCAGCGCTTCGCCGCGCAGCGCTTGCGTCTTCGGCGGCGTCACCGTTACCAGGAACTCTGGTTTGCGATACTCAGACACGGTGAAGTTACGCTCCGCCGTGACGTTGGGCGTCTGGAAGAAGATGCGGTACACGCCCAGGTCTGCCGTCTCTGGAATAACGTATTCGCCCGCGAAAGCGCCATCGGCATCCAGCGTCACCGTTTGCGTAAAGTCCGATTCACCATAGTTGTATAGGAACCCAATAGCCACCGTCAGGTTTTCCACCTGGGGCAGCGCGTAGCGGCCATAATCGGGATCGCGCACAATGCCGCGGAAATAAACCGTGTCGCCCGGACGGTAGATGGGGCGATCCGTGTACAGATAAGCAAATGGCTCTTGTTGCGGCCCCCAATCCACGTTAACGCCAAAGCTCCACGGCGTCACGCCTTCATTCCAATTACTATTGGCTGCGCCAAAACCGGCCTGTCCCGGTTCATTGCTGACCACCAGCACCTGCTGCAAGTAACCCTCAGTCGGCGTATACGCAAAAGAGGCCAGCCCATTCTCATCGGTGACGGCTGTACCCCGCGCTACGCCTCTGAGGTCGTACAACGTCAGGTTCAAGCCGGCTGTGGGCTGGCCCGTAGCCAGGTTGGTGGCCCACACATACACGGC
>CAYQYJ010000360.1:0-4304 GCA_964421605.1 uncultured Ardenticatenaceae bacterium
CCAGGTAATCATAAAGCTGGCGATAACCGAGGCCGCTCAGCGCCGGCAATTTCCGCCCATATCCCGCCTGCCACAACGCGGTCACTTCCGCCAGCAGCCCATCAGCCATCATCTTTTCCACCCGCTCATCAATTCGACGATACAGCCACGCCCGCTCGCTCGCCAGACCAACGATGGCTATGCGATAAGGCGGCGGCGTTTTGCGCTGCAACTGGGATATAGGCCGCCCGGTAGCCAGCGTTACTTCCAACGCCCGGATAACGCGGCGCACATTGCGCGGCTCCAGTTCCGCCGCCTTAGCCGGGTCAAGCTGCGCCAGCCAGCGCGTCAGTTCCGCCTGATCCAGACGCGCCAGCGCCGTCCGCAGCGCCGGCTGCGGCGGCACTTCAGGAATGCCCCAGCCCTCTACCACCGCCTTCACGTACTGCCCCGTGCCGCCCACTAAAATGGGTAAATGGTGGCGGCGGTGAACGGCGGCAATTGTAGCATATGCCAGTCGCTGGTATTCGCCCAGGGTCAAGGTTTCATCCGGCTGGCAAATATCAATCAGGTGGTGGGGAACGCCGCCGCGTTCAGCCAGCGACGGCTTGGCCGTGCCAATGTCCAGACCGCGATAAAAAAGGCGGGAATCGGCGGAGATAATCTCCCCCGCAAACGCCTGCGCCAGCGAAACCGAGAGGGCGGTTTTGCCGGCAGCCGTCGGCCCCACCACCACCAACAAGGGCGCGCCTTGTCCGTCCATCCCGCCGGCTACCACGCCGAAATCGCCCCCGGCAAATGCTCACAGCGCAGCAGCTTCCCCTGTGTGTCCAGTTCCACCGCTATCACGTCCACCCGCCAGGGCACATCCAGATCATGCGCCAGCAAATACGCCTGCGCCGTGGTCAGCATCCGCTCTGCCTTTTGCGGCGTCACGCCCTCTTCGGGCGTGCCTTGCCCTCTGCCCCGTCGCGTCTTGACTTCCACAAACACCCACGTTTCCCCCTGCTGCGCCACAATATCTATCTCGCCGTAAATACACCGCCAGTTCCGCTGCACCAGGCGGTAGCCATGCGCCTCCAGATAAGTCGCCGCCACCGACTCCCCCCATGCGCCCAAAAGTTTGCGCTCACGACTCATGATGACGCGACGAAGAGGGGTGCAGCAGATGACCTAACTGCTCAATTTGCGCCTGCCAGTTGCGCTGCTTGCGCTGGCGCGGCGAATCAGAATACCGTTGTTGCATTTGTTGATACAGTTCCAGCGTGCGCTGCACCGTGCGACGAATGTCAAACCGCTGGCTGGCTGCCTGCGCCTGCGCCCCCATCTGCCGCCTGGTGGCTTCATCAGGCAGCATCCCCGCCATAGCCACCGCCAGCCCTCCCTCCGGACGCTGCGTCAGCCAGCCGCTGCGGCCATGCTCCACCGTCTCCACGATCCCTGGGCCCGCCACAGCCACCACAGGCAGCCCTGCCGCCATGGCTTCGATCACGGTCAGCGGATGTACTTCACTCACCGAAGCGGTCACAAAAACGTCGGCTGCTGCCAGATAATTGGGTATGGCAGCATACGGCACCGCGCCCGCAAACTGCACGGCGGCGGCAATCTCCAGTTGGCGCGCCTGCTCTTGCAAGGCGTCTTTTTGCGGCCCATCCCCAATCAACAGCAGCGACGTGGTGGGCGACCATTCGTGTACGGCGGCAAACTGGCGCAGCAGCATCTCCACGTTTTTCTCCTCCGCCAGCCGCCCGACAAACACAAACACCACGCCTGTCTGCGGCAGCCCTAGCTCCGCGCGGGAGAGCGGGCGGGGCGGGCAACGAAATGACTCCAAATCCACGCCGTTTTCAATCACCTCAATGGGGCGGCGCACGCCAAAACTCTCCATCACCCGCTGCATACTGGTGGAGGGGGCAATCACCACGTCGCACATATCCGTCAGTTCGGGCCATATCTGCCGCATAAGGGCATCCGCCGCCGGCTGCGGCAGCGGCGTATACGCCTCGGTGTATAAATCGTAGCGCGTATGGTTGGTGTACACGATGGGGCATTCGCCATACCGATAAGCCAGTTCGATGCTCATCATCAAGTGATGGCAGTGCAAAATATCCATCTGCCGCAGCCGCGCCTGCGCCTCCTGGCGATAGCGGAACCCCAGATAATACCCCGTATCGCCCAAAGGCACGCCCGGCGAACGCACCACATCTGCCTCATCCCCCGCAGGATCGGGGTCGCCCAGGGTGAACACGGTCACCTCGTGCCCCAACGCCGTCAGGTGTTCCTTGTAAAGGGAAACCATGCGCGTCACGCCGTTGATCACAGGCTTATAACAGGCGGTTACCATCCCAATCCGCATCGTGTCTGACCTCTACCTGACGTGCAGAAAAATGTAGGACGAACTGTAGGACAAACTGTTAGTTTGTCCCCGCAAACCCTCCAAGATTTTTGTACGCCTGGACGCTTACCTGGCGCCTTAAAAAGTGCTGCCCTGCATCCGGTATGCCTTGCTGCTAATGGTGTTCAACAACACCTCAAACGAGTTGGCAAACGCTTTCACGCCGTCAACCTGAAGCTGCTCTGTAATCTCATCCAGGTTAATGCCTAGTTCAGCCAGGTTGTCCAGCAGCAACTGCGCCTCATCTACGTCCCGCTCCAGGCTGTAGCTCAGCTTACCATGGTCACGGAAAGCCTCAATCGTTTGCGGCGGCATGGTGTTAACCGTTTCAGGCCCAATCAGTTCATCTACGTAGAGCGTGTCAGGATAAGCCGGGTTCTTGGTGCTGGTGGAAGCCCACAGCAGCCGCTGCACAGGCGCGCCCGCCGCCCGTAAATCCGCAAATTCAGCGCCGTGAAAGATTTCCTTGAACCGTTTGTACACCACGCGGGAGTTGGCGATAGCCGCTTTCCCCATCAGGGTCGCGGCGGCGGGGTCGTTCAGGGCGGCTAATTTTTCGTCTACGGCGCTATCTACGCGGCTGACAAAGAAAGAGGCGACCGAAGCAATCCGCGCCGGGTTGCCGCCATTTTCTAAAAGCTGGTTGAGACCGTCTATGTAAGCCTCGGCGACTGCCAGGTAATGCGCCAGGCTAAACATGAGGGTAATGTTGACGTTAACGCCTACGCCTATCAGGCTGCGAATGGCGGGGATGCCTTGGGGCGTTGCCGGCACTTTAATCATCACATTCCGCCGATCCACCGCCGCAAACAACCGCTGCGCCTCCATCACCGTGCCCATCGTGTCGTGCGCCAGATAAGGAGACACTTCCAGACTGACGTACCCATCCCCGCCCTGTGAACGGGCGTATAAATCGGCAAACAGATCGCAGGCCATCTGAATATCCGTAATCGCCAGCGTCTCGTAAATCCCCTTGGTATCCAATCCCGCCGACACCAACTCAGCCATCTGCTCATCATAATCATCGCTCTGGCCTATCGCCTTCTCAAAAATCGAAGGGTTCGACGTCATCCCGCGCAAGCCGTCGGCTTCAATCAACCGCTGCAAGGTCCCATCCTGCAAAAACTTGCGCCGAATGTTGTCATACCAGAAGCTCTGACCATATGCGTATAGTTCTACCAGCGGGTTCATCCAATTCTCCTCCGAAAATACGTATCATCTCCTGTCGCCAGGACAACTTCCCATGCAAGATGTCGCCAGGGCAAGTGTAGCGTAAAATACCGTTTTAGACAGCAGGTTATAAAAGTCTCATTGGGCCTTGAGAAAATAATCAGGTAATGTAACTATACAGGTGCGAGGCACTGGCCACAGGAGTTCCAACAGGCCAAAACCGTTCGGCCAGTGCCTTGCACCACCCTGAAGCTGAATAGTTACAGGTAATTAACCTGTGTGTCATTCTGAGCGAACTCTTCGCAGCGAAGAATCCCAACAGCTAAAGACTTTTGCCCTCTCTCTGGCGGTGCTTAACGCCTAAGGACAACGCTATTATGAAAATTATCATCGGGTCGGACCATGCCGGCTTTGAACTCAAGGAGATGCTGCGGCAGGAACTGGTCGCTGGCGGTTACGAAGTTATAGACGTAGGCGCATACGCCTATGACAAAGACGACGACTACCCAGACTCCGCCGCCGCCGTAGGCCGCGCCGTCGCCAGTGGGCAGGGAGAGCGCGGCATTTTACTCTGCGGCAGCGGCGTGGGCGCCAGCATTGCCGCCAACAAAATCAAAGGCGTGCGCGCCTGCCTCTGCCACGACATCTACTCCGCCACCCAGGGGGTCGAACACGATAACATGAACGTGCTTTGCCTGGGCGGGGCTATCGTCGGTCCAGCCCTGGCGCGCAAACTGGTAGCCGGCTTTCTGGCGGCTAA
>CAYQYJ010000361.1:0-4303 GCA_964421605.1 uncultured Ardenticatenaceae bacterium
GGTTGCCAATTTCGTCCGTAACCACCTGTACCTGCCCATCGCGGCGGGCGCGATCGAGGATGGCGTGGATGAAGTTGCGCCCGCCAGCGGCAAATACCCAGGCGGTGCGCACCACGTAGGCGCGAGGCAGCAAACTGCGCACGTAAAATTCGCCCGCAGCTTTAGAACGACCATAAGCATTGACGGGGCGCGGCGGGTCCCATTCATGATAGCCAGCGGGGTTGTCGCCGCTAAACACTTCGTTGGTGCTAACGTAGAGCAGCGCGGCGTCCACGGCGCGGCAAGCCAGGGCCACATTTTGCGCGCCCAGCCCATTCACCCGGTAGGCTAAAGCCGGCTGGCGGGCGCAGTCGTCCACGTTGGTGTGGGCGGCGCTGTGAATGACCAGGTCGGGACGGGCGTTTTGGATGGCTGTTTGCACCGGCTGGCGCTGGCTGACGTCCAGTTCGGGGCGGTTGACGAGGATGAGGTCGTGCCCAACCAGGGCTTCTTGCAGCGCGCGCCCCACCTGTCCACGCGCCCCCGTAATCATGATGCGCATAAGTTCCTTCGAAAAATAGTTCCACGCAGAAATTTGTAGGACAAACTGTTAGTTTGTCCGTGCCGCAACTCGCTTTGTCTATGGCGGGATTATAGCTGAAAAAGGGAAAGGGGATTAGGCGCTACGGAGTAGCGGGCAGGATGCCCACGCCACGGGGTAACGTGATATAGTTACGGTATGCGCATTGACGTGTTAACGCTGTTTCCAGAGATGTTTCCGGGGTATATGAACGCCAGTATTTTGCAGCGGGCGCAGGATGCCGGCATTCTCCAACTCCATTTGCACAACATACGGGAGTACGCTGCCGGCAAGCACCGCGTCACCGACGAGCCACCTTACGGCGGCGGCGGGGGGATGGTGTTGAAGCCTGAGCCCGTTTTTGCGGCGGTGGAGGCGGTATTGGCGCAGGACGCGGCGGAAAACCCACCGCCCATTATCCTACTCACACCGCAAGGGCGGGTGTTTACGCAAAAGGTAGCGCAGGAGTTGGCGCAGCAGCCGCGCCTGTTGCTGTTATGCGGGCGGTATGAAGGGGTGGATGAGCGGGTACGGCAGCATCTGGTCACGGACGAAATTTCGCTGGGGGATTTTGTGCTGACGGGAGGGGAACTGGCGGCAATGGCGGTGATTGATGCAGTAGTGCGGCTGCTGCCCGGCGCGCTGGGGGCGGCGGATGCGCCAGAGCAGGACAGCCACGCCACGGGTTTGCTGGAAGGACCGCATTATACACGCCCGGAAAGTTTTCGCGGCTGGCAGGCGCCGGCGGTGCTGCGTTCGGGGCACGCGGCGAATATTGCCCGCTGGCGGCGGCAGGAGGCGCTGCGGCGCACGTGGCAGCGGCGGCCCGATCTCCTTTTGACAGCTTCCCTGAGTGAAGAGGACAAACAGTTTCTGGCGACGCTGGCTTTGGAATAGGGCATACCTTTTCAAGGTGGAGCGCAGGGCGTGCTGCCCGCCTGCGGCGGGCAGCACGCTTTATTTATGGGTCATGTCTGGCGCATACGCGCCAGACATGACCCGTTGGCAGGGGCGGCAGGGGGCTTAACGCAGTTTGAATAGGGACAGTTGAGGGGGATGGCGCTTTCGCAAGGGTGCAGGGCGCAACGTTGCGTTTTTCGATAGAGGCACGCTCTATTGATGGGTTCTGTCTGGTGCATACGCGCCAGACATGACCCGTTGGCAGGGGCGGCAGGGGGCTTAACGCAGTTTGAATAGGGACAGTTGAGGGGGATGGCGCTTTCGCAAGGGTGCAGGGCGCAACGTTGCGTTTTTTCGATAGGGGCACGCTCTATTGATGGGTTCTGTCTGGCGCATACGCGCCAGACATGACCCGTTGGCAGGAGGGACATCGGTATTTTTTGGGGATTCAATGGTCGGTTACTCAAGAGATGGCGGGATTCAATGGTCTAGGGGGGAGGCCATTTTGGGGCAAAGGAGTGCACACTATTGCAAGCAAAAGTACAGATATGGCAGGCATGATTTATAGCCTATGTCAAGAAGGCGCTTCTTTTTTTGCGGGTAACGGCGAAGTGTCGGGAAGAACGGTAGGGGGCAAACCTTAAAAAATCGGGTTTGAGTCTTTTGTTCGTGGCGTGTTTGGTGTATACTGTGCAATACAGTGGGTGAAAGTGGCGGAAAGTGGGGTAAAAGGGTCTGAAAAGGCTGAAAAAACCCACCCAAATGGGATGTTTAGAACAAATGTTCTTAGGCGAGTTTGTACACACCATTGACGATAAAGGGCGATTGACCATTCCGGCCAAGTTTCGCGGCGAACTGGCGACAGGGCTGGTGATCACGCGCGGGTTTGAGCGGAACCTGATGGTGTTTCCCCTGGACGGATGGCAGAATCTGGCGGACGAAATTGCGCGGCGGCCACTGAGCGATGAGGATATGCGGGCATTTCGGCGGCGGGTTTTTTCTGGCGCTATGGACCTGTCGCCAGATCGCCAGGGTCGGATTGTGCTGCCGGCTTATTTGCGCGAATTCGCCCAGATTGATACGGAAGTGGTGGTAGCGGGTATGTACAACTACGTGGAAATCTGGAACGCGGTCGCCTGGCAATCTGTGCGCGCCGCGGTGGAAGACAGCGACGACGCTACACGCTGGGACGACCTGGGAATTTAGTTGGATTCAGGTCACGTTTCGGTCCTGCTGGCAGAGGTTTTGAGCCTCATGCAGCCCCAACCAGGCGGACGGTACATTGATGGCACGGTTGGGGCCGGCGGTCATGCGGCAGGTCTGCTGGCAGCAACTGCGCCAGATGGACAGGTGTTAGCGTTCGATCGTGACCCGGCAGCCATTGCCTTTGCCCGCGAGCGCCTGCAAGCGGATGCCAGCCGTATCATTTTTGTCAATGCCAGTTATGCGGACATGGGCCGCCTGGCGCCAACCCTCGGATTCAACCAGGTGGACGGTGTTTTGCTCGACCTGGGATTGTCTTCCCGCCAGCTAAATGACAGCCGGCGGGGGTTTTCGTTTTTACAGGATGGGCCGCTGGATATGCGTTTTGACCCCAGTCAGGGCGTCACGGCGGCGGATCTGGTTAACAATTTGACGGAAGCGGAACTGGCGAACTTGTTCTGGCGGTATGGCGAAGAGCGGCTGAGCCGGAAGCTGGCGCGGGCGGTGGCGGCGGCGCGACCATTGGCGACGACGGGGCAACTACGGCAGGTGATTGAGGCAGCTGTGGGGCGTCGCGGTAAGAAGCATCCGGCGACGCTGGTGTTTCAGGCGCTGCGGATTGCGGTGAATGAGGAGTTGGCGGCAGTGGAAAAGGGATTGGATGCCGGCATTCAACTCCTGAAACCAGGCGGGCGAATGGCGGTGATTAGCTTTCATTCGCTGGAGGATCGGTTGGTGAAGCGAACTTTCCGCGAGTTGAGCCGGGATTGCGTCTGTCCGCCGCAGCAGCCGGTTTGCACTTGTGCGGCAAGGGCAGTAGTGCGGCTGGTGACGCGAAAGGCGGTGCAGCCGGGCGCGGCGGAAGTGGCGGCGAATCCGCGCAGCCGAAGCGCGCGGTTGAGGGTGGTAGAAAAACTGGGCGCGCAGTAACGCGGCGGCGGGCAAGGATGCCCACCCTACAAGAGGGCAGCGGGCAAGGATGCCCGCGCTACAGAAAGAATGGTCAGGTTAATTACCGGGTAACTCATGCAAACTGTGTCTGATCCCCTATCTAACGCCCGGCAGCGGGCGGGTGAGGCTTTGAAGAAGTTGCCGTGGCTGACGGAAGCGCAGGCGGCGTTGGGCTGGGGCATTATTTTGGTTTTGATTGCTCTATTGGGGGCCATTTACCTCAGCCAGACAAGCCGCATCGCTATTGTGGGGCGGCGGGTACAGTTGCTGCAAAACGATCTGGACAATTTGAAGCGGCAGAACGCGGAAATTGAGACGGACATTGCCGCGGCGCAGTCGTTGGAACGGTTGGAGGCGGAGGCGCGGCAACTCGGTTTTGTGCCGGCACAGGCTGACAATATCGAGTACCTGGTGGTGCCGGGTTATCCGGCAACCGCCAACGAAAACAGGAATGGCGCTGCGCCGCCAGACACGCCGCCGCGCAACCCACCCCAGAGTATGAGTGAAGCGTTGTGGCTGCTGATCAAGACAGAATTGGGCAGCCTGGCGCAAGGAGAATCGGGTGAATAGCAGCCAAACAAAACGCACCTGGGTGATTATTATCGGCCTCTGCTTTGCCACCTTCGTAATTGTGGGGCGGCTGTTTGCGTTTCAGGTGGTGCAAGGAGAGGATTGGGTGACGCGCGGCGA
>CAYQYJ010000362.1:0-4285 GCA_964421605.1 uncultured Ardenticatenaceae bacterium
TCCGTCTCCGCCAGGCGCGTGCCGGCAGGCAAGCTGACGGTAACGTTCACCGTCGGTTCGCCAATGGAAGGGATAAAACTGAGCGGCAGCTGGCTAAGCAGCCCCAGGCTGCCCAGGAAGATGAGGGTAGCCATGAGCATGGTTAACCAGCGATGGCGCAGGGACCACACCAGCACAGGCGTGTACCAGCGTTGCATCCCTGTTTCACGCTCTTCGGGAATGTTTTTGCGACGGATGAGGAGGTAGGTTAATGCCGGCACAACCGTAATCGAAACCACAAAACTGGCGACCAGGGCATACGTCACTGTCAGGCCAAAGGGCAGGAAGAAAGAGCCAATCAAACCGCCAATCAAGCCCAATGGCAAGAAAACGGCCACCGTCGTCGCCGTGGCGGAGAAGATAGCAATAGCCACTTCCTTCGTCCCTTCCAGGACAGCATGTCGCGGATCGTCGCCGCGCTGAATAAAGCGATACGTATTCTCCAGCACCACGATGGAGTCATCCACCACTCGACCAATGGCTACCGTCAGACCACTTAAGGTCATAATGTTCAAGGTTACGCTGGTGGGAAACAGACGAGAGATGAAGGTTAAGACGGGACTGTTGGTGGATTCCACCAGCCCTTGCAGCCAGACGCCGAGGGTGGGCGGAACCAGGCGCATCAACAGCAAAGCGCTGAAAATGGACAGCGGAATAGAGACCGCCGTCACCAATGTAGCCCGCCAACTCAGGCGGTATTTGCCGCCCACATGCCCGCTCAAGAAAAGCAGGATCACAATAATGGCAAAGATACCGCCCAACACGCCTTCGCGGGAGACGCCAGCGATAGAATCCTCAATAAAGGTAGCCTGCTCAAATACCAGGCTGGTCTGAATGTTGGGGTTGGCAGCTTTGTACGCTTCCAACTGGTCAAAAATGCGGTGCGCCACTGCCACCGTGTTGGCGTCGCCATCTTTGTAAAGACTGAGAATGACCGCGGGATTGCCATCGGTGCGCGTAATGCTGGCTTCTGGGATGAATACTGCAATCTGCCCTCCAGCAATACCGCGCAGCCGTTCCGCCAGGTCAGGCGCAAAAGCCTCCGGGTAACTGTCTAACAGGTAGGTCAGACTGTCGGGCGACATCATCTCCAACACGTTGGGCAGCAGGTTAGCGGCAAACTCTTCTTCATTTTCAGCCAGATACGCCACCACATCCGGCGTCAGCGCGCCAATCCAATCCGCCGCATTTTCTACTTGCGGCGATTCGGGGAAAAAGTTGATGAAGTTCGCTGCTCCAGGCACAAATGGGTTATTGAGAATGTCTGCCGCTGTCTGGAAAGCCGAAGGGGAACCGTCGGGGGCCGGCTCAATCCAGATGCCGCTCAACGGCGGCGCGCCCGCCGCTGCGGCTTCCCTGGCTTCCGCTTCGGCGGCAGCCAGTTGGCCTGCGCCGCCAAATTCCGCCGCCAGCGCGTCCAGTTCGGCGCGTAAAGCGGCGTCTAGCGTATCCAGGTAAGCGGACGGCAGTAGCGCAATGACTTCCGGCTGTAATAAACGCAAGTTATCTGGCGTCAGCAGGCTCAATGCCTGCGCCGCCTGCGGGCCCAGGCCAGCAAACAGGCGCATGAAATCGGGCGTAATGTCCTGGGCATATTCCAGTTCCACGCCGGCGGCGCGCGCCCCTTGAATCAACAAATCGGGTAAACGCCCCGGATCAACGGTGGGCGCAGGTTCAGGCGTTGGGGTTAGTTCCGCCCCGGCTACCGTCTGCGCCGCCTGGAACTGAGCGGCGCGAATGGCGACGATCTCCAGGGTGGCTTGCGTGTCGGGATCGAGCGTAGTCACAAACTCAGCAGGCAGTTCAGCCAGCGTCGCCGCCGGGAAGCCTAACACAATGTCATCCGTGAGCGTTTCCAGGAGTTCGGGCGTACTGCCGGCAATCAGCCGAATCGCTTCGGGTGGAATTTGCACCGTGCTGGTCACTGTCAACCCGGCGTATTCCGCCGCTGCTATCCAGGCGGTGGGTAGTTCCACGGGCGGCGGATTGTCGCCGCTGCCCGCTGCCTGAATAGCCGCCAACTGCTGTTGCAGCAGGGCATCCATCTCCGTCACAGCCGGCAGGGCCACAGCCAACGCCGCCGGGTCTAACGCCCGCCACATTTCCGGCTGCAAATCCGCCAGCAGTTGCGGCGCAAAGCTGACGATGGTTTGCATGGCTGCCGCGTCCAAGTCTGCTGTGGTAGAGATGGTCTGCCCGGCGGCGGCGGCGGCCGTCACCCAAGATTCAGGCAAAGCTGCAGGCGTTACTTCTACCCCACTTGTCTCAGCCGGCGCTGCTGCGACCTGCGCCTGGAATTGGGCGGCGCGCACGGCGATAACGGCCAGGGTCTGCTGCATGTCGGGATCGAGCGTTTCCACGTAAGATGCCGGCAGCGCCGCCTGCGCCGCCGGGCTGAACCCTAAGACAATCTCAGGCGTTAATGTTTGCAGCAGTTGCGGCGCAAAATTTGCCAGCAATTGCACCGCCGCCGCATCAATTTGGGCCGTATTGGTAATGACAAAGCCAGCCAGGGCCGCCGCCTGCGCCAGGTCATCAGGTAGAGCCACAGGCGCAGGAGCTTCGCCAGCGGCAGCCGCCTGGATAGCCGTTAACTGCTGCAAGAGCAGCGGGCCCAGGTCATCGGCCGCTTCGGGCAGGGCAATGGCGGCGGCAGCAGGGGGCAGCGCCCGCCACTGTTCGGGCTGCAAATCAGCCAGAAGTTGCGGCGCCAGCCCCACGATTCCCTGCATCACGAGGACGTCTACATCCAGCGTCGTGGAAATTGTCTGCCCGGCGGCAGCGGCGGCAGCCACCCAGCTTTCCGGCAGCGCCACGGGTTCCACGTCCGGCGCGGCGGCGATTTCGGGCTGGCTGGCGGCGGCTTCGTCCAGGGCTAACTGACCAGCGCCGCCGTAATCCGCCGCCAGGGCGTCCAGTTCAGCGCGCAGGTCAGCGTCCAGGGTATCCAGAAACTCAGCCGGCAGGAGGGCCAGAGATTCTGCCGGCATCAAACGCAAATTATCTGGCGTCAACAAAGCCAACGCCTGCGCCGCCTGCGGGCCAAAAGCCGCCAACTGGCGCATGAAGTCAGGCGTCAGGTCTTGGGCAAATTCCAGGTTCAGTCCCATAGCCTGCGCCCCCTGGATCAAGATGTCCGGCAGGCGCGCCGGGTCGGGCGTGGCTGTGGGCGCGACGGTAGGCGCCGCTGTGGGCGTCGGCGCAGCGGCAGGGGCGGTTGGTTCGGGCGCAACCGCGGCGACTTCTGCCGGCAGTTCCTGCCCACCGCTCACAGTCACCCGGCTCACCTGCGCCAGGCCTTCCATTTGCGGAACCAGGTCTTCTTGCACCAGGCGTTTTAACTCTGGCAGGGGCAAATCCGAGGAAGAAATGCTGGCAATGACCACGGGCAGATCGCTCAAACTGAAGTTCAACACCTGCGGCCGCTCCATGCCGGCAGGGAACGCGATCCCATCTAGCGCCTCGTTAATGTCTGCCACCACCCGATCCTGATTCAAGCCAAACTCGTTGCGTACAATGACAATGCCCAACGACTGGCTGGTGGTAGACTCCACGTTGACCACGCCAGGCACATCTGCCAGCTTTTCTTCCAACGGTATGGTCACCGCATCCAGGAAAGCGTCGGCGTCCGCCGCGTCAGACCATTGCGCCAGCACAATCGTTTGCGGAAATTCAATGCGCGGCAGCAGTTCCAGATTCAGGCCCGTTGTCGCCCAAATGCCGGCAGCCAACACAACCAACGCCAGAATAATAGTCGCCCCCCGCCAGCGCAGGGCCAGGCGCGTGATTCGGTCAAATAAATTGGAGAACATCTGCTTTGATTCCTCGAAGATAACGTGATTGACAGACAAAAGCGCCCGACGCGCTTGTAATCATAGTGAATCTTAGTGTGAACTGAAGCCGCTTCACTGTTTCCCCCGACGCCAGCCACGCCCACGCCAACACCCTTCCGGGTGGGTGTCCTGCCAGCTATGTCCTCGCCAATCCCGTTACATACGCCCCCATGTTATGGCCACAGCCTTATTTTTGCGTCCTTGAGGCAACAAATTTCGCTTTTTTTCAAGAACAGCGCGCGATTGTAACAAATTGCACAAGCACAATGGGTGTATATCACAAACGATCTGGAGCGTCAAGCCAGCCTACACGGTAGCGCGGGCATCCTGCCCGCCTTTTTTCACCTGCCTGCTCATTAAAGCGGCAGCGCCCACACAGGCAGCGTCTCGGACGTTTCGTGATACCCAAATTT
>CAYQYJ010000363.1:0-4283 GCA_964421605.1 uncultured Ardenticatenaceae bacterium
TTATTCCTGGAAAGGCAGCCGGGTGCATCTGCGGCCCTGCCGTGGGGATGAAAATGTGGAATTGATGAGAAAAAAAACACGCTTCGTTACTTCATAGCCGTGTTTTACCACTTATCAAATAGTCGTGAATGGCTATTGGGCCTTGACTAGAAGAACTGCTACCCAACTGCCCGCAAAACATATCTGCGCAATCTATGCCATCTGCGCAATCTGTAATTGTCTTTCCATCCATTCCATCGAACGAAGCAGAAGAAGTTCGACTTCTTTGGAGAAGTTGAACTTCAAAAGGACATCTTGATGCGACCATTCTTCGGTTTTCTGTTATTGATCATTGCGCTAGCGGTTGCTGCCGGCACAGCCGAAACCACCCCTTCGCAATTCCCGTCCCCCTTGACCCTGGCGGATCGCGTGGCTTGCCAGACGGCGATTGAAGAAGTCTACTGGCAAAACCGCATCTGGCCCGCCGAAAACCCAACCCCCAAGCCTGCTCTCTCTGCTGTCCTGCCGGCATCCGCCATCCAGCAAAAAGTCCAGGACACCCTGGCGCAATCCCAGGCGCTGGCGGATCACTGGCAGCAGCCTATTACCCCCGCCATGCTGCAAGCCGAAATTGATCGCCAGGCGCGCCAGACGCAGCGCCCAGACCTGCTGGCGGCGTTATGGGCTGCCCTGGACAACAACCCCGCCGTAATTGCCGAATGCCTGGCCCGCCCCGCCCTGGCTGACCGCCTCCTGCACACCTGGTTTGCCCAGGACGAAAGACTGGCGGGCCAGACATTTAGCGATTGGTGGCAGGTCACAAAGGACACGCTGGCGGGCGATTTTCGCCAGCCTGCCGGCAGCTACCGCCTCCCTCCCATTCAGCGCGCCCCGGCTCAGGACGACACCTGGCAATCTACCCCCGCCATCCCCGGCCAATCCCTGGGGCAGGGCGTCTGGACCGGCGCGGAAATGCTCTATATGGGCAATCGCGTCACTCAGGGGTATCGCTACGATCCGGCCACCGATACCTGGGACACTATGACTACGGTTGGCGCGCCGCATGGCGTAAACGAGTTTACGGCTATCTGGACCGGCGCCGAAATGATTACCTGGGGAGGCTGCACCGGCGCCCACGAGTTTTGCACCACTGCCAGCGGCGGGCGCTACAATCCCGTTACTGACAGTTGGACGCCAACTGGGGCCACGGGCGCGCCGGGCCCGCGGCGCAGACATGGCGCCGTCTGGACTGGCAGCGAAATGATCGTGTGGGGCGGCTGCACCGAAGACGCCAACGGCAACCAGAACTGCAACATTATTCTTAACAACGGCGGGCGCTACAACCCGACCACAAACGCCTGGCAGGCAGTAACCACCGCCAACGCGCCTGCCGGACGTAACTTTCCGCCGCTGGTCTGGACCGACGACGAGATGATTCTGTGGAGCGGTTCCGCCGCCGCCAGCCCCGGCGGTCGCTACAACCCCAACACGAACACCTGGCAATCTATCAGCATTGCCAACGCCCCGACCGGCAACTTGAGTCCCCTCATCTGGACAGGCACGGAAATGATCGCCTGGGGCGGCTGCATTGGTGCGCCCTTCTGCGATACCCCTTCCAACAGCGGTGGTCGTTACAATCCGGACGCCAATAGCTGGACGCCGATCGCCGCCGCCGGCGCGCCCACCGCTCGCTGGGAGCATAAGGCTGTCTGGACCGGCAGCGAAATGCTGGTTTGGGGCGGCACAGACGGCGTCAGTTACCCGGCGACGGGCGGTCGCTATAGCCCGGCCACAGACACCTGGACTGCCATTGCCACACCCAACGCCCCGTCCGGTCGGGGGCAGCACCAGGCGTTTTGGACCGGCTCGCAGCTGCTGGTTTGGGGTGGCTGGGGGGGCAACGGTTCGGCGCGTGACGGCGCGCGTTACGCCCCGGCGACCGATAGCTGGACGCCTACCAGCGCCAACGATCCCTTTTCCTTCCGCGAGCACCACACCGCCATCTGGACAGGAACGGAGATGATCGCCTGGGGCGGCTATGGCGATGGCATGGCCGCCACCGGTCTGGACACGGGTCGCATCTACGATCCCATCCTCAACGTCTGGCAGGAAACGAGTCTGGTCAACGCGCCCTCCCCCCGCGCTGGACACTCTGCTGTCTGGACGGGTACGGAAATGATCATCTGGGGCGGCAATACGCAAAGCTGGTCGTTGCCTGGCGACGGCGGGCGCTACAATCCCATGACCGATAGCTGGAGCGACACCAACACCGCTGGCGCGCCCGAAGCCCCCACCTACCATTCCGCTATCTGGACGGGCACGCACATGATTGTCTGGGGCGGCAGTGTCTATGATAATCCCTGGGGCAACGGCGGCGGGCGTTACAATCCTACCACGAACAGTTGGAGCGGCGTGAGCCCCGTGGGCGCGCCAGCGGGTCGTTATCTGCACACCGCCGTCTGGTCGGGCAGCGAGATGCTCCTCTGGGGCGGGGCGGGTTCTACGGGCACGCTGGGGAATGGCGCCCGCTACAACCCGGCGACCAACACCTGGGCTGCCATCAGCACTGCCAATGACCCCTCGCCCCGCTCGCTGCACACAGCCATCTGGGACGGTACGCGCATGATCATCTGGGGCGGTTCGGAGGATTACTCCCCCTGGGTGAACACGAACACGGGCGGCTTGTACGACCCGGCGGCCAACGCCTGGACGCCTACCAGCACAGTTAATGCGCCTGCCGCGCGCGCCAAACATACCGCCGTCTGGATAGGCGGCGAAATGATTGTCTGGAGCGGCTGCACCAGCAGTGATATGTCCTGCTTGCAAGGGGATGCCAATGGTGGGCGATATAATCCGCAGACCAACGCCTGGACAGCCACCAGCGTCGTCCATGCGCCGGAAGCGCGCCAGTGGCATACGGCGGTGTGGACAGGCGACGAGATGATCGTCTGGGGGGGCTTGACGGACGACAATGGCGACACGAATACGGGCGGTCGTTACTACGCCGTTCCTTTTGGCAACACCCCTCCCCAGGCTTTCGATGACGCTTACGCCCTGGATGCCGGCAGCACGCTAACCGTCCCCGCGCCGGGCGTGCTGGCAAATGACGCCGACGCCGATGGCGATCCCTTAACGGCTGCCCTGGCGGACGCCCCCGCGCATGGCGACGTTGACCTGCAGGCTGATGGCTCTTTTACCTATACGCCGGATGAGGGTTATGCCGGCACAGATGCCTTCACCTATCAAGCCAGCGACGGCGACTTGTTCAGCAATATCGCCGTGGTGACGCTGACTATCAACGTTGTGAACCTGCCGCCTGTGGCGCAGGCTGACGCCTACCAGGTAGATGAAGATGCGCTCTTGCCGGTAGCCGCGCCTGGCGTTTTGAGCAACGACGAAGACCCCAACGGGGATTCGCTGACGGCGGTTCTGGTGGTGAGTCCCACGCATGGCTTGTTCACCTTCAACAGCGATGGCTCCTTCATCTACCAGCCAGACGAAAACTTCAACGGGGAGGATAGCTTTACTTACCAGGCCAGCGATGGTAGCCTGTTTAGCGACGTGGCCACGGTTACGCTTACCGTTAACAGCGTCAACGATGCGCCCACGGCGGCTGCCGATGCATACGTTCTGGATGAAGACGCCGCGCTGGAGGTGGCTGCGCCGGGCGTGCTGGGCAATGATGCTGATCCGGAAGGCGACCCCTTGACGGCTGTCCTGGTGAGCGACCCCGCGCATGGCGCGCTGGCGTTACAGGCGGATGGTTCTTTTACTTATACGCCTGATGCGGATTATGCCGGCACAGACGCCTTCACCTACCAGGTCAGCGACGGCAATCTCTTGAGCGAAGCGGTGACCGTTGCCCTCGCCATTAACAACATCAACGATGCCCCCACGGCGGCTGCCGATGCTTATGTTCTGGATGAAGACGCCACGCTGGAAGTGGCTGTGCCGGGCGTGCTGGCAAATGATGCCGACGCCGATGGCGACTCCTTGACGGCTATCCTGGTGAGCGAGCCCGTGCACGGCGCGTTGGCGCTGCAAGCGGATGGCTCTTTTACCTATGCGCCGGATGCGGATTATGCCGGCACAGACGCCTTCACCTACCAGGCAACCGACGGCGACCAGTTGAGCAACGTGGCTACGGTCACGCTCACCATCGGCAGCGTCAATGACGCCCCCACCGCCGTTGCTGACGCCTATACCCTGGAAGAAAATACCACGCTCGACGTTGATGCCCCAGGGTTGTTGGAAAATGACAGCGACCCCGAAGGCGACCCGTTGGCCGCCGTTCTGGTGAGCGG
>CAYQYJ010000364.1:0-4268 GCA_964421605.1 uncultured Ardenticatenaceae bacterium
TCAACTACGCCTGCCAGACAGGGCCCGTTGTCTGTACCCCAACCCCCACCTGCCCCACCGCCATCACACCCCAAACAGGCGCAAACTAACCCTATGGCTCAAATCAATCTCCTTCAGAACGGCTCGCTTGCCGGCAATTTCGTCCCCTACCGCGAGCAAGAAAACATGCAGACCCCCTTTGGCTGGGCGCCCTGGTGGATTCCGCAGCGCAGCGACCAGCCGTTGTGGCAAAACATCACGCCAGCCTATAGCCCCTACCCGCTGGATGGGCGCCTGGTGCAGCAAGTGGAGTCCCCCTGGGGCACGCACGTGGGCGGTTTGTTCCAACAAATGCCGGCAGCCCACGGCAACCTGTACGAGTTAAGCGTCGAAGCCCTGGCCTGGTCCAGCGAAGACGAAATGCCGGGCAGCAAAGTAGAACCCAGCGACATGAACGTGCAAATTGGCATAGACCCCACGGGCGGCCTCGACCCATCTAGCCCGCTCATCATCTGGCACGATCCCATCCAGCCGTTGAGCAAATGGCGCACCATGCAGATCGAAGTAGAAGCCGAAACCAGCGTCATCACCGTGTACTTAAAATCTGCGCCCGCGCTGCCCAAACGACAGCAAAGCGTCTTCTGGCGCAACGCGCGGCTGACGCCCATCGGCAGCTACCGCCGCAGCATCACCATTGTGGGCCAGGGGGATACCTATTTGCGCTTTAGCCCGGAGCAGCCCCTCCCTGGCGACGACGTAGACGTGTGGGTTTCTTCCATGCGCAATCAAGTGTATGTCGGCTTATGGATGCAAAAACCGTCCAGGATTTGGGAAAATCTGACCCTCCTGGCTGCCCAGCCAGAAGCCGAACGGTACACCTGGCATTACCGTTTTCACGTCAGCGAAACGGGACTATATGACGTCCGCTTTGTAGGCGATCAGGGGGCGCGCCTGTTGGCGCAGCAACTGCTGCGCATTGAAGCCCAGGACCCGCTGGAACTGGCGGCGCAGCAAGCGCCGCGCGGCGAGCCGCGCCTGGCTTACCAGCGGGTGTACGTGCTGCTGCCGCCCACGGCAGATAGCGCCTGGTTGGCGGCGGCGGCGCGGGGCAGTTTTGATGGGCGGTATACGGTGGGGTTTTCGGCGGATGATGCCGGCATTGGCAACCTCCCCCAACGCTACGTCCTGGCAATTAACCCCCACCATTGGCCCGAAATGCTCACCGCCGCCTGGTTCCACCAATACTACCCCGGCACCCGCTTCATCCCCGTCGTCGTCAACAACCCCACCGACCTGGAAGCCTGGCTGCGCAACTGGATTCCCTGAGACTGGAGCAGTCTCCAAGACTGCTCCACTCCTTGCAAACAACTTACTCCGCCGCCATCAAAGCCACATCAATCACTTCCAGGTCAAACGTGTGCCCCGAAGCAATCAGGCTGACGTTGCGAATATACGCCACCTGAATGTCCTGCTGCTGCAGCTTCTCCAGCAAATTATCTGATTCGTAAAAGTTAACCTGGCCCACGGTCACATGTTCGTGTGGGCTGCGCGGCGGCGGGCAAGAGACGCACACATCGGGCGTATCCGAAGCCACCGCGCCCAGGGCGTAAAAACCCTGCTGCCATTCGCGCACCCCGCCATTCACATCCTCATATTCGATACGCACCGTCAGCGGGCACTCGCTGCCGCGGTTGCCGCACACCGCCAGACTTTGTTCGTTAATCCGCATCGAGACGACCAACTGCAACGACTTGAAATCAGTCACGTCCTTGTCCACAATCTGGCGCACCCCCGTATCCGCGTGCCCCAACCCCAGGCGGCGCATCACCAGCGTGGGTTCGCCAATGCGATTTTGCACGCCCAGGTCTCCTGAAGGCTGATCTGGTCGTTCCACATTCCACTCCAACACCGCCCAATCAAACAGGTCGCGGTTAAAATCCCCATTTTGCAGCAAATTGCGTTCCGTGCTCAGGGGCCCAGCGGGTGGATTATCCGTGGCCACAACCGCCCGTTCGTCGGTGTTCAACGTCAGCGCCTGCCCCGCCGCTGTCACCGTAGCCTGCCCTTCTTGCACCGAAAGCTCCGTCTCCACGTTAGTCACGGAAAGGGAATATTGGCCCGTATGCGCCAGTTCCGCCTCTGCCTGGGGCGTCTTGACCAGAATGGAGAAAGGGCGCGTCTCCTCCGGCGGCAGGCTCAACCGCACCCGGCCGCTGGTTAAATTGATCACCATCTGCGGCAAAGCATCGCTGGCTTGAAAACGGGGCACGGTGGCCCGCTCAATGAACAAATTGGAGTTGCCATATACCTGGATGCGCCCCAGGATGCGTTCGTGATCAGGGGGATAAATAACCAGTAAGGCGCTGTCGGTGGCGTTGGTAAGAATGCGGCTGCCCGCCTCCACCGCGCGCGCCAGCTCGCCCGTAAACAAAGCCACCGTGCCTGTATCCTCATGAAAGATACCCACAGTTCCCTGGTTAGCCACGGCTTCGATGGTCAAAGGGCGGGTAGCTTGTTGAATACCCTGGCTGATGAGGATAGGGGTGGCAACGGAAACGGCGGCGCAAATGGCAAACGCGCCTAACAGAAAAAACCAGGCCAGTCGCTGGCGGCTGGCGACCGTATCGTTAATCGTCATAGAAGGATGCAAGGCAGGTTTTCAATCCTAAAACATGGTTTGCTCAAAATCGTACGCTGAACTGGGAAAACTCATGGGCGGCGTCTTGCCACGTTTCGGCGACGCGCTCGACGCGAGCGCCAGGCGGTCCCTGGCGCAGGTAAGCGGAAAACTGGCGCAGCGTCTGCTCATCCCCTTCCGCCACCACCTGGACACTGCCGTCGGCTTCATTGCGTACCCAACCGGTCAGATGAAGCTGGCGCGCCTGGTGCAGGGTGGTCTGGCGGAAAAAAACGCCTTGCACCCGCCCATAAACTTTTGCCTCTAATCGCATCTAGCCGCTCCTTCAACAGTAACGCAGGTTGGGCATCCTTGCCCGACACTTCTTCGAAAAGTGTCCGTTATTGAGAGCAGATTATACCCAAGCGCCACCATAGAGCGAATCAGGCGGCTCGCGCGTGGCGATGTCGGAGGGGGAACGGCGTCATGCCGGCATTTCCCCCCCCATCTGCCGCAAAATACGCCCGGCCCACCCCGGCCCCTCGTACACCAATCCCGTATAAACCTGTACCAACGACGCCCCCGCCGCCAACAACCCCTGCACATCAGCCGCCGTGCGCACGCCGCCAACGCCAATAACGGGCAGCCGTCCCCCCATCTGTTTCTGAATATAAGCCACCACCGCCAGACTACGCGCGCGCAGCGGCGCGCCGCTTAGTCCGCCGCTTTCCTGCTGCTGCGGGCTGCGCAAAGGGGGACGGTCAAGGGTGGTATTAGTAGCGATGATGCCACTGATGCCCGCCGTTTGCACGGCGCTTAAGATTTCGTCCAGTTCCACCCAGGTCAGGTCAGGGGCAATTTTGACCAGCAGCGGGCGCGGCGGCAGGTAGTGTTGGGCAGCCAGGGCGTGGTTCTCGTGGGAAATGCCGGCAAGCAACTCCCCCAAATAATTGCCCCCTTGCAATTCGCGCAGCCCAGGCGTATTGGGCGAACTGACGTTAATCGCCAGATAATCGGCATAAGGGAAGACAGCCTGCATAACGGCAGTGTAATCCGCCAGCGCCTCTACCAGCGCCGTCTCCTTTTGCTTGCCCAAACTGACCCCCAACACAAAATCGCGCCGCCCGCGCGACAGCGCTTGCAATCGCGGGACGGCCGCAGCCGCGCCTTCATTAGGAAAACCCATCCGGTTGATAATGGCCCCATCCGCCGCCAGACGAAACACCCGCGGACGCGGATTGCCCGCCTGTGGGCGCGGCGTCAACGTGCCCACCTCAACGTGCCCAAATCCCAACGCCGCCAGCCCCGCTGCCGCCCGCGCGTCTTTGTCAAAACCCGCCGCCACGCCCAACACATTGGGAAAAGTCAATCCCCAAAGGCAAACAGGCGCGGATGCCGCCGCGCCGCGAATAGCGTGCAGCAGCGCCCGGCCCACCCTGCCTTTCTGCGCCAACGCCAACGCCGCCAGCGTCCATTCATGGGCGGTCTCCGCGTCCAGCCGTTGTAACCAGGGAAAAAACAAGCGTTGGTAAAAGGTCATTCCCCCATCCGTGATAACCACACCCTTGCCACACAATAATGGGCGCCAACCCCGGCGGCAACGAGGCTGGCGCCCATGATGTATGTCATTTAGACCGCTTCTGCCAAGAACAGAAGCCCGCGCTTAGTGACC
>CAYQYJ010000365.1:0-4236 GCA_964421605.1 uncultured Ardenticatenaceae bacterium
TAGCCCGATTTTCCAAAATCGGGCGGGCGATTTTGGAAAATCGCCCTACTATTTTTGCAGGAGGCAAAATGAGCGCCCTCAACCTTTCCCCTACAGATGAAACCAGCCTGCTTCTAGGGCGGATGGCGCTGGGCTATCCTGCCATTCGCGATCTGCCCCCACTTGATTTTGACGCTTTCTACCAGCAATCGCAAACCTTACGCTATACAACCGAAGCCGAAGACTGGCCGGAATTAGACCGGCTGGCTGATGAAATTGGCGGTAAAAGCCAGTTGACCATGGCCAGAATTTTGCACGCCCTGGAGATTCTGCAGCAGTATAAACTGGACTTGCAGCGCGTGCATACCTTAACCGCTGCAGAAGAGGACCCGCCGCCGCCCGACTTGCAGTTTGACCAGGACCAACTGCGCGACCATTACCATCACATGCTGTTGCTCAGCAGCGATGCTTTGCTGGCTTCCGTTTATGCCAGCTTCAACCAGCATCTAGGGCGACCTGACGTGCAATCTGTGGCTGGTCAGAGCGAAGAGGCTTTTCGGAATGAAATTGCGGCGCTGGACGCATTTTGCCAGAACCATTTGCGCGCCGTTCATGGTTTGCTACAGCAAGAAGCTTGGGAGCCGTTACGCGCCCAATTAGCCACCGCCGCCAGCCGGACCGCGCCGCGGGTCGTGTTTGCCGCCAGCCTGGCAGCCGCCCTCTATTATAGTCTGGAAGCGCCCTACGCTGCGCCCGATGCCCGCCAGGGGCGTAAGTGGGCAGCCCAGGTTGCCGTTGACCTCCATGAGACTATGCGCTGGCTCATTTTGCTGCACACAGCCGCCCACTATTTGTTGTTTCCGGTGACGTTGGCGCAGGTCAGCGGCGCCGACCCAGGTTTAGCCGCGGCGGCGCGTCGTCTGCCGTATGACCTGGCGCTTACCGACGGGAGCAATGTGACCGTCAAGAAATTGCGACAAACGCCCGAAAAGTACGAAGGGAAACTGGTGGAGATCGAAGGGTTGGTTTACCACATCGCCTATGAGCGTGAAGGGCAAAAGGTTAACACTTATATGAAAGTGGGCGATATGGTGCGGGGCCAGGCTGAAGAGCCAGGCGTCGTTGTCCGGGCGCATTTCCAGGATTTGATGTCGCAAGGGCTTTGTCCAGGAACGTATGTCCGCTTGAGCGGGCAATACAGTGCGGCGACAGATTGGGCGCCCGGCGAGTCAGCGCTGGAACTGCACCGCCTGACGCTGGCGGGCGCGGGCAGTTGGCTAAACCAGCTTATCCACGATTTGCAGACCTGGTTTGAACTTTATCCCCAGAACGCCAATCTGTACTGGAGTATGGCGCCGCAGCACGCAAAAGAACCGCCTGTGACTATTGGCGCGGCTGAGTTGATTGCCCAGAAAGTGGTGCGCATTTTCTAGTATATCCGGCGCGACGACGCAAAGACCCACAGCAACTCATCATCGGAGGCGATAAAGATGCCTGGCTATAGCGAACAAGAGTGTAACGAACTACGCGATCAGATGAAGGAACTGGAGGCCGCCAACAGACACCTTCTCAGCGAATACCTGGATTTGATGCTTCAAGAGCGAGAGATTTCTAGTCGTCTTGTTACAGAACAGGCTGCTGTTCAGAGCGCTCTATTCAAACTGCATTGGCAGCAGCGTCATGTGGCCGAGATAACGCAGGAATTGATGTACTGTCTGGAAAACCGCCCGCCGGGGACGTGCGATGAGATCCAAGAAAGATTGGAAACAGCCGAAGAGGTAGAAAACCAATTCTACGAAGAGGCGCGCGAACATCTGGATGCGGTTAGCGATTTACAGGGGATGCGCTGCCAGCTAGAGGAGGAGATGAAGCAAAACCAGGCAGAGCGGCAAACTAATCAGGATCAGATTGGCGACATACGCGAAACGATGAATGGCGGGCATTGTGGCTGTTGGGAGGACGACGGCGGCGGTACCGGCTACCCAACCTGGGGGAGTATGCCAGCCATGTAGTTAAAGACGAGGTTAAGAAAATGCAATTTGTCACCAACCTGCGCCCACAGACGATTGAAACGTTTGCCGAACAGGCATACCAGCCGCACGCCTGGCTGCTATCCAGCCACCGCCTGTCAAACAGCACCCTGCACCACGCTTTAACGTTGCGCGAGCAGGGGCATACGTTGTTTGCCGACAACGGTACGAAAAAACTGATTGAAGAGACGTTAGACAGGTTTGGCGCAGAGGCAAATGCGATTCAAAACGAGCTGCGTCAGGTGAGGCGTCAGGTGGATCGTGTGCCGCGGGGGCGGGATGTGCCGGCAGATTTGCGACGACGGGCTGCTGATCTGGCGGAGCGGGTAGTGGCAGATTGCGTGGAACGCTCTGAGGCGATTGATTGGCAGCAGTTGCTGGTAGACCAGTTGTCTATGCACCCCACCCACCTTATTGCTCAGGAAGATTTTGCCACGGCTTGCCTGATAGGTTTATCTCTGGAGCGCGAAACCACCGGTTGGCGTATTGAGAAGTTTACGCAGCGCAACGAGCGCAGCCTGCGCTTGTGGCGGCGCGTGGCAGAGCATCCTGATTGCGGCGCCGTCCACGTTTACGCCGTATTGAGCGCCATGGATTACAATACGGCGCGGGCGGCGGGGCAGGCTGCTGCCGCGGCGGGGGCCACGCACGTGGCCCTGGGCATTGCTTCCATCACGTTGGACGGCACGGCGACCGATTTTTATGTCATGGGGCGTGGTTCTTACCGGCTGCCAGCGCCCGCGCCGCGCCGTTACGTGCGTTTTGCGCAGGTGGCGCGGGGTATTGCCGATGGGTATCGAGAGTCTGGCAGAGCGCTGCCGGCATTTCACGCCCTGGGGTTAGGCGCGCCGACGCTTTTTCCCATCTTGGCAGGGGCAATGAGCGCGGAGACGTTTGCCACCATTGACGCCACCAGTCCGATTCACGATGCCGTGCGCGATCATGTACTATACGAACATCAGCGCAACGCGGATCGTACTACGCTGCTCAAAATTGCACGCGCTGTGGTCCAGGGCCAGGATTGGTCATTTGCCTGCCCATTTTGCCAGGCTTTTCGGGAGCAGTATGGGCACGATGCCGCCGCGGCGCAGGCGTGGTGGCAGGCGCAGGGCCAGCCTACAGTCACAGAAGCGCATTTGCATTGGATGGAGCCTTTGGGGCAGGCTTTGCCTTTGTTAGCCGACTTACCCCGAGCTGCCGCCGCTGACGCCAGTCATACGCACATTGCCCACAATCACTGGGTCATCACGGATCTGGCGGAAAATGTGCCGGCAGGCGCAGCGCGCCAGGCATGGGCCAGGCAGCAGCTAGAAGAGATGGCTGGCTATGAATCCCTGACCGTGCGGCGCGGTCTGACGGCTGCCAGAGAGATATTGTTTGCCCACCCATCCTGAGCCAGAAGGGCAACGTCCGCCAACCTGAGGAGCCGCAACCCCTTGCCTGCCTGTTGCGTATAGGGCATTGAATCAAACAACGCGCCTGAACTGCGACCTGGACGCTGGCAGTACGGGTCTTATAGCGGAGCGCAGCACGTATTTATGCACAAAAGGGGCTGGAGCAGGAAGGTATCCGATGTTGAACTCATTAACGCAAAAAAACCTGGAGCAACACGTGACGGTGTTGGGCTGGCTGCATATTGGCAGCAACATTTTGCTGCTGATCATTGGCGGGTTCGTCTTTTTCCTGTTAACAACTATTGGCGTTATCAGCGGCGATCAAGAGGCTACGGCCATTCTGGGCACGGTGGGCACTTTTATTGGTTTGCTTATGGCTGCCCTGGCTATTCCTGGCATGATTGCCGGCTGGGGCTTGCTCAAGCGGAAAAATTGGGGAAGGGTGTTGGGGATCATTGTGGGCATCTTCAGCCTGATGAATTTCCCCCTGGGCACGGCGATTGGCGTTTACACGCTTTACGTTCTGCTGCAAGAAGAGGCCCCCGCTTACTTTGCCGCTGCCGGCATTCCCGCGGGAAAATCCGGCTTCTAGCGGCCTGTCGGAGAAGCACAAAAATGGGACGCTGATGACGCTGATAAAACCAAGATTGGATGGATTTATCTAACCACTCGCCACTGTCCCTATTTTAGCGCGGTGATAACCTGAGCCAGCCGGCGCACGCCCTCTTCAATGTCCCCCTGGCTCAGCCCGCTAAAACCCAGCAAGATGGAGGGCGGTGGCGATTCTCCAGGGGGCATCAGGTGGAATCGCGCCCCAGGGTAAACGCCTACGT
>CAYQYJ010000366.1:0-4223 GCA_964421605.1 uncultured Ardenticatenaceae bacterium
TGCAGCTAAAGAGATCGCCTCAGTTTATTGAGGCGCTACTACCATACTGGTGGCCTGTCGCTATTCGGTAATTTTGGCGCGGCCGGTCATGCCTGGGCGTAGGGTGAGATCGGTGGCGTCCAGGTCAATGATGACGGCAAAAACAGCGGCGTCGCCCACAGCGCCGGACGCCTGCGGGGCAATGCGCGCCACTCGCCCGGCAATGGGCTGGTCAGGATAGGTTTTCAGCACAATTTCCACGGGCTGGCCGGGCTGAATTTGCGCCAGGTCGCGCTCGCTGACGTTGGTGGTCTGGAATTGCAGATAGTGGGTGTCTAGCAAGGTGACAATGGGGGCGCCTGCGCCGACAAGAGCGCCTGGGGCGGCTTCTACCGACAAGACGGTTCCTGCCCAGGGGGCCAGAAGCTGCGCCTGCGTGACCGCTTTTTGCGCCTGCGCCAGGGCCAGTTCGCTCTGATCGCGGGCCAGTTCCGCCTGTTCGACACGCAACTGGGCGGCGTAGATTTCCGCCGCCGTGGGGCCGCGCTGCGCCTGCGCCAGGGATTGCTGGGCGGTAACTACGGATGTTTGGGCGCGCAGGGCGTTATCATCCTGTAAGCCGGCCAGGGCCAGATTGTATTGGGCGCGGGACACTTCCAGGTTTTGCTGCGCTCCTTCCAGGCGGCGGACGGCGGCCTCACGTTCGGCTTCCAGACGAGCGCTGCGGAAGGGGTCGTTCAGTTCCCAGTCACGGGCGGGGTCCCAGGCGGTGTCGTAGGCTTCCTGGGCGTCTGCCAGACCTTGCTGCGCCTGATCTACCGCCACGCGGGCCGAGGTGAGGCTGTTGCCGGCAGCGGCATCCTGGGATTGCGCCGCCTGGTAACTGGCTTCGGCGGCAGCCAGGTTGGCTTCGGCGACGGCGACAGCCAGTTCGTCCGGCTGCCAGTCACGCAGTTCATCCAGGGACGCCTGCGCCTGCGCCAGACTGTTTTCCGCCTGCGCCAACTGCAACTGGGCATTGGTTACCGCTTCTTGCAGCGCCTCATCTTCCAGGGTGGCGATCAGGGCGCCGGCGGCGATGTTATCGCCGGGCTGCACGGCTATTTGCAGCAGGCGACCGCTGGTCTGGAAAGCCAGGGGCAACATGGGATTGACAGCCACCAACTGTCCTTCCGCCAGGATGGTGACGCCTGTCAGGGGCAGGCGCGTGGGAAGGGGCGTGGCAGCGGCGGCGGCGGCATCCGTTGCCGGGGTTGTGGGGCGCGGGGATTCGGGCGTTTGCCGGCATCCCCCCACCCCCAAAGCCAGCAGACAGAGAGACAAAATCAGGTATCGCTTCATCATTTTTCTATTGCATCCGTAAGATTTCGACTGCCTGCCGCTTTACAATGCGGCGGGCGGAGAAGATGGCGCCAATGGCGCTGGCTAACACCACCATGATCACAATAAAAGGCATGACGGTGGTATCTACGGCAAAGACAACGGGCCGCTGCTGCAAGATATAGTTGCCATAGGTGGCGACGTAACCCATGGTGGCGCCGGCGGCAATGCCCGCCAGGGCCGCGCCCAGCGTCATGGTGATCGCCTCCACAATGAGCATCCCGGTCAGATCGCGCCGCCTCATGCCCATGGCTTTTAACATGCCGATTTCAATGCGGCGGGCATAGATGGTGACGTAAATGACGGCAAAGACGCCGAAAACGGCGGTGGTGAAGGAGATCAGGGTCAAGACGATCAGGAAAATCTGCTGCGTGGCCTGGGCGCGTTCGTTGCGCGCCAGGTCTGTTTCCATCAAGTTTATGCGCAACTGCAAATCGTTGGCGTACCGCCGGTTTAGCTCGTCCAGTACGTCCTGGGCCACGGCGCCAGGCGTCGTCGTCGCCAGCGCCTGCGCCAGAATGGGATCGTCCGGCGGGGGCAGGGGCAAGTCGGGGGGCGTCTTCAGGGCGCGAAAACCGTCCAGCGACAGCAGGACGGCGCTGCCGTCGGCGGCTTGCGTGCGGCTGCGACCGATGTCGTCAATGCCGGCAATTCGCCGCGCCACGCCCACCACGCGCACCACAACGATATGGTCTCGCCCGGCGCCTTCTAGTTTGAGTTCGCTGCCAACAGAGACCGACAACACCTGCGCCAGCCCCTCGCTGATAATGATTGCCTGCGGATCGGTCAGAATTTCATCCAGGGCGGCAGGCGTGCCAGCCACAAACTCCACCAGGTCAGGAAAAGCCACGTCGCGCAGCCGCCCACTGACGCCCAAAACGGTGACGTTGGCGCCGCGTAGCCCAATGGGGTCAGTCAGGCGGGAAGCGTAGGGGTGGGACAGCCCGGCTGCCTGGTCTATTCCGGGGGTGGTAGGCAGTTCTGTCGTCAGGAAGCTGGGGCGCAGCCGGTAAGCGGCGGCTTCCGCTTCCGGCAGCCAGGAGCCAAAAGTACGAATCCCGACGGGCGCGCCCCAGCGCAGCCGCACTGTGCCCGCCAGGTTGGCCCGATCCAGGGCAACCTGCGTCGCCAGGAAACTGGGCAGCACGCCGCTAAAGAGCACCAACAGAGAGATCAGGGTGTTACGCAGTTGCCCGCGCCCCACGTTGCGGCGGGCAAAGTAGGTCAGGCGGGGGGCCACGACGCCCATCGCCAGCAGCGCCAGCCGTTCAAAGGGGACGGTGGTGATAAAGAAGACAAAGCCAACGCCCATCACCAATACGCCCAGCGCCGCCAGAATAAAGACGACTTGCAGGGCGGGGTTGCCAAAGGCGTCAATGACTTGAAAGCCGGCAATCAAGGCAAAGATGACGAGCAGGATGACGCCAGCCAGGAAGAGTTTGCCGTCGGGGCGGCGTTCGCGCAGGTTAGCCAGGTCTTCGATCTGCAGGTTATCGGCCACACTGGGGTTGATGGCGTGCATCACTTTGGTGCGGGAGGCGTCCTGGGCGGGTTTGAGCGTGCTGAGGATGAGGACGACAAAGGTGGCGATAGATGCCGGCAAAATCGTGGTCAAGGTTACCTGGGGCTGCAAAGTGGAGGTCAAACCCGCCAGCCGCATCTGGTTCTCAATGATGGGCACGACCACATAGCGCGTCAACGCCTGCCCTAAAAGAATGCCTAACACGACGCCAATGGCGCCCATCACCAGAACTTCAGCAACAACCATCCGGAAAAGATATTGGCGCTGGCTGCCCAAAATGCGCAAGACAGCCATGTCGCGCCGCTGTTCCTGCACATTGGTCATCACCAGGGTATGCACCAGCAAGCCCACGATCCCCAGGGCGGTCACGCCGTAAATGCTGATGAGCGCCTGGATGGCAATGAAACCCTGGCTGGAAATATCCAACACTGCGGCCTTGTCCATAGAAAAGGTGTATTCATCCCCCAGGGCTGTTTGCACAGCCTGGGCCACTTCGCGCACGCGTAGCGCGGCCAGTTCGGCGTTGCTGGTTTCGTAGATGGCGGGATCAACGGTGACGACCAACTGCTGGCTGCGACCGGGGCGTTGCAACCAGTTTTGGGCATCCGCCAGGGAGACAATGACGCCTTCGTTGACGCTGCTGTTGGTCACGCCATCCTGGCGCACGATGCCGCTGATGGTGAATCGTTGGACTGCCCGCCGCTGGCTGCTGCCGGCAGCGCTGGGCTGCCCCTTCTCTCGCGGCAGGGGGAAGCTGTACGCCACGTCAATCGTATCCCCTACTTCCAGACCATAGACGCCTGCGGTGTCCGCCAGCAGCGCCGCCCGCTGTTCCCCCAACGTATACGTGCCCGACACCACTTCAATGAAGCCAATGTCGTCTACGGCCGGGTCCAGCGCCAGCAGCCAGCCTTGGGCCAGTTCGGAACCAATATTCAGTTCCACTTCCTGCTGAATGCGGGGATAGACGGCGGTGATGCGCGGGTCGGCAGCCAGCACGCGGGGGGCGACGCTGGCTATGTCAATGAATGGGTCGGGGCTGAGGTCTGTCTTGGCAATGCCTAGATCGTGCTGGCCTACTTCGCTGGCGATGAGATCGACGTTGGAGCGGCGCACGGTTTCGACTGTGGCGCTCATGGTTACGATGAGTCCCATACTGACCAGGAGAGCCAGAACCATCAAAACCGTGCGCACCTTGCGCCGGCTAAAGTTTTTCCAGATGTACTTGAGGATCATGGTAGTTTTTTACCGCCAAGACGCCAGGGGCGCGATGGTCTTTTCCTGGGGTCTCTGGCGGGTAGCGTTGCGTTTGGTCTTGGGGTGTCAGCCCGCCTGCGGCGGG
>CAYQYJ010000367.1:0-4212 GCA_964421605.1 uncultured Ardenticatenaceae bacterium
GCGCGGTCGCCGTGCGCCAGCCTACAGGCTGAAGTTGGGTGGCTGGGGCAGTTAAATTCGCCAGGCTGCCAGCCAAAGCATCCACATCAGGCGTGAGATCATCGGCGGCAACCGTCGGCGCAGCCACCAACAGCCCCCACGCGCACAAAACCAGAAAACTGAACCAACGGAGATGAGTAGAGAGCAGCATAGATGGGACTCCTTTTGTAGCGCACTATGTAGGGCAAACTGTTAGTTTGCCCCCCAATCACTTTCTTCCAATGATCAGATCATAATTCATTTGCCACAATTGGCAATGAACATCCCGCAACCCCACCCCCTCTAACAGCCGGATCATCTCCCCCTCCGAATGGCGGCGATGCAAGAAACCACGCGCCTCCCTCCCTTTACGCCGCGTCGTCAGCAAGACGCCCCCAGGCCGCAGCACGCGCGCCATTTCCCGCAAAGCGGCTTCCGCCGAAGGCAAAAACTCCAGCGCCTCCAGACAGGTAACCGCATCAAACTGCGCATCGGCAAAAGGCAGCGGCGCCGCCGCGTGCTGGTAAAGCTGGCAGCGTTCCGCATACGGAGCCAGCTTGCGCCGCGCTCGCGCCAACATTTGCGCGGACGGGTCTATGGCAGTGATCATGCCGGCAAAAGCCGGGCCGGCAAAACCCGGGCCCGCAAATTCCGTACCGCCAGACTCCCGCTCTTGCAACAAAGCATAAGGCACGCGCCCCGTCCCCGTAGCCACGTCCAACAAGTGCGGCATAGGGTGATCGCCTAACGCTTCCAGAATAGGCCGGCACACCAGATAATACTCATCCTCCGCCTCAAACGCTTTCACCGCATCATACCGGTAAGCCGTCACATCATACAGCCAGACAACCACCCGCTGCCCCAGGAAAGCCCCTTCCGTATCAATAATCAGCCAATGAAAGAAAAAGAAAAGAGGGATGCTGACCAGCAAGATCAACAGAAGCGTAAACATCGCCATAATAATCGCCATCGTAATCCAGGGTTGGGTAAATTTACCCCAGGTTATTCCCTGCGCGCGGCAGATACCCCTGCTCCCGTAGCCAGCTTTCCGCGCGGCGCATCCCCTCGTCAATACCCACGCGCGCCTGGTAGCCCAACAACCGCTCTGCCTGCGTCGTCGGGTAGCGCGCTTTAGCCGTGTAAAAATGCAGCAGATCCGGCGTGATCCCCCCCGGCGACAGCCCCAATGGATACAACAGCTTGATCATCGCCTGCGCCGCCCCCAGCGGCAAACGCACGGGCCGTTTGCCGCACATACCCCCATAATAATCAAAAAACTGCCGCCAGGTGATAGGCGCATCGCAAAAGTTGAAAGCCTGACCCGCCGCCGCCGCATGGGAACCAGCCAGCAGCAGACCGTCCAGAAAGTTATCAATATAAATAGGGCAGGCGTAACCATCGCCGCGCCCCAGGATAACGGGCGTGCGCTTTTGCACCAGGGTGAGCATGTTAATCGTCCAGCCGTAGGCGCGCGGCCCGTAAATCATGCCCGGCCGCGCAATAACCAGCGGCAGCCCCAACGCTTGCGCCAGCCGGTGCGCTTCGCTTTCCCCAATGGCTTTGGTGCGACCATAAACATCCCGTTGCTGCGTGGCTACCGCGCGGCTTTCCAGAACATCCCCATCGCGCGGCGGCCCATAAGCGGCTACGGAACTGATATGGATGAAACGAGAAATGCCGGCATCCCCCGCCGCCCGCACCATCTCTTGCACCGCCGTCACATTCAGCGCATACGCCTCGCTTTCCTTGCCATGTCGCCCACTGAGCCAGGCCGCCGCGTGGAACACGACTTCCTGCCCGGCCACCGCCGCCCGCATCGCCACCTGATCCCGCAAATCAGCCCGCCGCAGCGTCACCCCTGCCTCTTCCAGGTAGGCGACTGCCGCCAGATTCCGCCCCACGCCCGTGACCCGCGCCCCGGCCGCCGCCAACCGCTGCGCCAGGGCGCTGCCCACAAAGCCGGTCGCGCCAGTTACCAGCACTCTTCTATCTTGCCAAAAAGACATACGGCTTTCTCACGCGCCCCATCCCGCTCTAAGTAATCGTCTAGAAATAACTTCCCGTTTTTGCTTCGTAGTAACCGCTTTAGCGGTGTGTCTTCACAGAAGTCGTTTTGGTTCGTAGTAACCGCTTTAGCGGTTTGTCTTCACAGAAATCGTACTTCTAAAACGAGAACCAGGTAAGCGCGTGTTATATCAAGGTGTCTATAAAGATGAACAACAAAACAACCGTCAGGTAGATATTAGAGGCCAGAAAGAGGGATTTGGCATGGAGCGGCGTAGGCTGGCGAATCAGGCGAATATTACGCCGCATCCAATCCGCCGTAAACAGCGCCACCGGCACAAAATAAATCCAGCCCAGAGCCGGAAACAGAGCCAGCCCCAATGCAGCCAGACCCGTAGGCGCCGTATGCGCCAACACCCACCACGACGCCTGCCCCACGCTGACCTTTGCCGGCAGCATCGGCACATCCGCCCGCACATAATCATCCCGATACAAAATCGCCAGGCTCCAAAAATGCGTCGGCGTCCACAAAAATACCAGCAGCGCCAGCACAATCACCGCCGGATCGCGCCACGCCTCCACCGCCGCCCCCCCCGTCATCACCGCCGCGCTGCCCGCCGCCCCGCCAATCACAATATTGAGCAGCGTGCGCGGCTTCAGCCAGATCGTATAAATGCCCACATAAATAACCGCCCCCAACAGCAGAAAAAAAGCCAGGGCCGGATTAAACGGCAGCGTGGCCACCACAGGAATCAAAACCATCGCCGTGCCCACATACAGCACCCAATGAGGATTCGGAATATCCCCATTCACCAGCGGGCGCTTATGCGTCCGTCCCATCATCCCATCTTTATTTCGCTCCAGATATTGATTTAACGAAGCGGCCCCCGCCGCCGCCAGCCCCCCTGTAACCAGCACCAGCAGCAAACGCCCCAGCCCCGGCCACCCTGCCGCCCCCAAAAACGCCCCGCCCACCGCTGCCATCAACAGCAGCGACACCACCCGCAGCTTAAACAGCACCACCAACATCTGCAAAAAAGCGCGCCAATCCTGGCGCAGCGAAACAGTGTTTACTTTCGTTATGTCTTGTACCAGCGGTTCATTAGCCATATAAATCATTGTAACCGCTTTCACAAACGGAAACAAACCCGAACGGATTTGCCCTTTCACTCACGCAGTCGCCAGGCGCCGCGCCACAAACCGCCCCTGCCCCGCCTCCCCCACAAACTTCCCATCCCGCACCACCCATTCCCCTCGACTGAGCGTATGCCTGGGCCAGCCCGTAAGCTCGAAACCATCATAAAGCGTCCAATCCACATTTTCATGCAGCGTTTCCGTCGAGAGCGTCACCCGTTGCTGAGGATCAAACACCACCAGATCGGCGTCACACCCCACCGCCACCCGCCCCTTTTGCCACAATCCCATCAACTGTGCCGGCATCCGACAACAACAATCCACCCACTGATTCAGCGACAACCGCCCCGCCCCCACCCCAAAACTATAAGCCAGCGCCAGGCGGCTTTCAATCGAAGGCACGCCCCCCGGAATGCGGCTGAAATCCCCCAACCCCGCCGCTTTATCCGCCAGCCAGAACGGACAATGGTCCGTGGAAATAACCTGTAAATCCCCCCGCGCCAGGGCCGCCCACAACCGCTCCTGCTCCCCCAGCGGGCGCAGCGGCGGCGCGCACACCGGCAGCGCCCCCGCCGCCCCCGCCCGTTCAAACAAACGGTCATCCAACAACAAATACTGCGGGCACGTTTCCCCATAAACAGGCTGCCCTTCCCCGCGCGCCGCGGCAATCCGCTCCACCACCGCCTGGCAGGAAACGTGGAAAATGTATAGCGGCGTCTCCGCCAATGCCGCCAGATTTATCACCCGCCCCGCCGCTTCCCCCTCCATCAACGCCGGGCGGCTGCGCGGATGCCAGCGCGGTTCGGTTCGCCCCGCCGCCAGATTTTGCCGGATAAGCGTCTGGATCACATCCCAGTTTTCCGCGTGCACAATCGGCAGCCCGCCCGCGCGCCGAATAGCCTGAAACGATTGCAGCAATTCCCCATCCTGCAAGCGAAAACTATACGCCATGTAATGCTTAAAGCTGGGGCAGCCCGCCTCCACCACCGCGCCAACCTGATCCAGTTTGCCCATATCCTGGGGCGTGATCGTCATATGAAAACCGTAATCAATCAC
>CAYQYJ010000368.1:0-2501 GCA_964421605.1 uncultured Ardenticatenaceae bacterium
AGCTGTTTCAAGATGCGCTGCCGCAGTTTGCTGACGTCTTTGTCTTGCAGCGTTTTGTCGGGGGCCTGGAAGGTCAAATGATAAGCCAGGCTTTTCTTGCCTGCCGGCAGTTGCGCCCCATCGTACACGTCAAACAGAGCCACCTCTTTGAGCAAATAGCCGCCAGCGCGGCGGATGGCGGCAGCCACGGCGGCGGCAGGCGTGGTTTGGTCCACCACCAGCGCCAGGTCTTCCTGCACGGGCGGGAAGTTAGGAATGGGGGCCATGGTGAAACGGTCGGGAATGGCGCCGAGCAGCAGATCCAGGTCAAGTTCGGCAGCCAACACCGGGCGCGTCGTGCGAATGTCGAAGCTCTCCACCACCAGGGGGTGCAGTTCGCCCAGGTAGCCAAGCTGTCGCTCGCCCAGGTAGAGGCGAGCCGTGCGGCCGGGTCGCCAGGTGGGGTGCTGCGCTGCCTCACCGCGCATATCGGAGATGTGCAGCCGCGCCAGCAGGCTTTCAATGACCCCTTTAAGATCGAAGAAGTCGAGGGATGCCGGCATTTTCTGTCCATCCCCCCAATACGCTGGCTGCCGCGTCCCGGTCATGACCAGAGCCAGGCGGCGCAGTTCGTCCGGCAGGACGCCCTCTTCCGCAGCCAGATAAATCTGGCTCAATTCAAACAACGCCAGATAGTCGGTAAAACGGCTGTTAGCCGCGGCCACTTCCAGGGCGGAAGCCAGCAGGCTGTGGCGCATGGCCACGCGATCCACGGTAATGGGGTTACTCAGGGTGACATAGGGACGATCATCCGGCTGCGCGCCGCGCGCTGCCGGCAGCAGCCGGTTCTCCCGCTCCGCCGTTGTCAGGCGATACGTGATGATCTCCTGCAGCCCTAGCTGCACCAATATATCTTTGACAGCCTCTTCGCGTTCCAGGGACAAATTCCCTCTTTGCGGCGGCAGCACATCCCCTATCGTCGTCATCGGAATCCGGTCATACCCATAAATACGGCACACTTCTTCCACCAGATCATGCCGGCCCGTAATATCCATGCGGAAATCCGGGCTGGTCACCGACAACCCCGTTTCCGTCTCCACCACCGTAAACGCCAACGATTCCAGGATCGCCTTAATTTTCGCCGTAGACAGCTTAATTCCCCCCAGGCGGGCCACTTCCGCCGCCGCCAACGACACCGTAACCGGCTGCGGCGGATTGGGGTAGTAATCAATAATCCCTTGCGCCACCACGCCGCCCGCTAACTGCCGCAGCAGTTCCGCCGCTCGCCGCGCCCCCAGCATCGCCTGGCTGGGGTGGACGCCGCGGCTGAAGCGGAAACCCGCTTCGCTCTTGATCTTCAGCCGGTTGGTGGTCTGGCGGATGTTAATGTAATTCCAGGCCGCCGCTTCTAACAAGACGTTGCGCGTATCGTCGTTGATCTCGCTGTTGCGCCCGCCCATCACGCCCCCCAGACTGAGGTTGCCCAATGGGTCGGTCACCAGGATATTGTGCCCCTCAAGCGCGTGCGTCACGCCATCCAGCGTGGTCAGCGTTTCGCCCGCATGGGGCAGGCGGGTGTGAATGTGAATGGGCCCGCCAGGGTCATACACGTCGGCGCGGCGGCGCAGAAAGTCATAATCAAAGGTGTGGTTGGGCTGCCCCATTTCCAGCATCACATAGTTGCTGACGTCCACCACCACGTTAATGGGGCGCTGCCCCGCCAGTTTCAGGCGGCGCTGCATCCAGGGCGGACTGGGTTTCTGGGTGACGCCCTCAATCACCAGAGCTACAAAGCGCGGGTTAAGGTCAGGATTTTCGGTGGACAGGCGCACTTTGTCCGCCGCCGCGGGACCTTCCATCACCACCTCGTAACTGGGATAACGCACCTGCTGCCCGGTCAGCGCCGCCACTTCGCGGGCCACGCCGATAATGGAAGCGCAGCGGGCAATGTTGGGGATGATGGCAATGTCGAACACCACGTCGCCCAACACATCCGCCAACGGCGCGCCTGGCGTGTAATCCCCTTCCAGCAGCAGGATACCCTCGTGTTCGCCGCTCAGCCCCAACTCTTTTTCCGAACAGAGCATGGAGCGGTTATAGACGCCGCGCAGGCTGCGCCCTTTCAGCGTCATTTTCACCTGCCCCTCTTTGTGCCCATCGTATAGTTCCGCCCCTTCTAAGGCATAGGGGGAATACACCTTTAACGGGCTGATCTCTCCCTGCCCCAGAAAAGGGAATAAGTTGGGCGCGCCGGTGACGACTATTTCCGGTTCCGCCGCGCCATAATCTACCGTAGCCAGCACCAACCGTTCCGCATTGGGGTGCGGCTGCACTTGCAGCACCTGCCCCACCACAATTTTTTGCGGGTCCCATACCAACCGGCTGGCATCCTTGCCGCCAGGGACGCCGATGTATTCGATCTGCTCCACCTCCAGACCCGCCAGCGTCAGCCGTTCAGCCAGTTCAGCCGGAGGCAGGGTAATGTCAACATATTCTTTTAGCCATGACAGCGGGACTTTCAT
>CAYQYJ010000368.1:2601-4212 GCA_964421605.1 uncultured Ardenticatenaceae bacterium
CCGGAGGCAGGGTAATGTCAACATATTCTTTTAGCCATGACAGCGGGACTTTCATGCTTTACTCCCTGTGAAGCGGGTTACGTCGTCTTTAGAACTGCCGCAAGAAGCGCAGGTCGTTGCTCCAGAAATAACGAATATCTTCTATGCCGTATTTCAACATGGTAATACGCTCTGGTCCCAGACCAAAAGCGAAACCGGAATGCACGTCCGGGTCGTAGCCGCCGTTGCGCAGCACCGTGGGGTGCACCATGCCGCAGCCCAGAATCTCCAGCCAGCCGCTGTATTTACACACCTGGCAGCCGCCGCCGTTGCATAAAATACATTCCACGTCCATTTCGGCGCTGGGTTCGGTGAACGGGAAGTAGTTGGCGCGGAAGCGCGTGGGGCGGTCAGCGCCAAAAATACGGCGCGTGAACTCCACCAGCGTACCTTTCAGGTCGGCAAAGGTGATGTTGCGGCCCACCGCCAATCCCTCTACCTGGTGGAACTGGATTTCGCTGCGGGCGGTGATTTGCTCGTAGCGATAACACATGCCCGGCAAGATCACGCGGATGGGATGCGGATAATACTCCTTCATGGCGTGAATCTGCCCCGGACTGGTATGCGTGCGCAAAATGACGCCAGGGGTGATGGTGTGGAAGGTATCCCACATGTCGCGGGCGGGATGGTGCGGCGGAATATTGAGCAGCTCGAAGTTGTACTCGTCCGTTTCCACATCCCGGCTGCGATAAATCTGGAAACCCATGTCGCCCCAGATGCGGTAAATGTCGCGCAGCGTTTGCGTGGCCGGATGCAGCCCGCCGCGCCAGGCGACGCGCCCTGGCAAAGTGACGTCCAGCGCGGCGGCAGCCATGCGCGCCTCCAGTTCCGCCCCCTTAAGCTGCGCCAGGCGTTCGTCATAGACGGCTTGCAGCGCCTGTTTGACTTCATTGACGCGGCTGCCAAAGGTGGGGCGTTCGGCTGGCGCCAGTTGGCCCACCTGGCGCGTCATCAATTGCACGGTTCCTTTCTTGCCCAGCGTGTTTTTATACCATGCTTCTAGCGCCTCGCTGGTTTGAATCTGCGACAAGGCGGTGCGTGATTCCTGATAAATGGCTTCGAGTTTTTCCAGCATGTTTCATTCCATCTCAAATAAAAAACGCGGCTGGGAGGCCGCGTTTCTGGTTTGTCTGGGTGTCTGGGTGCGCTTCTGGGAACAGCCCGCAACAACCCGCCTGCTCAACGCGGCGTGGTAAGAGTGTTGCTAAAGCTAAAGAAGAAGCGCTGCCGTTTCATAGACAAAAATAATAACACCTGGACAGAGCAGTGTCAAGATGCGAAAAGCCCAAAAGACAGGTTGGTGAGACGAGACTTGCGTCCATATAATATAATTAGCTGTATACCAAATACCAATCCGACAAAACGGGCGGAAAATATCAGTGCCGGGCCAATTTTGGCCGGTCATCGCCCCAAATTTCCCAAAAAAATTGGGTCTCCGCCCCGCCGCCGGGGGGCGCCCCGCCGCTGGCGGGGCTGACACCCACCACGATTAAGCCCAGCCCTACCGTTCTTCACGTCTTAGCCGTAAAAGCACCTTTTTTGCCGAAACTGAACTGCTCCCTTAACAAAGCG
>CAYQYJ010000369.1:0-2327 GCA_964421605.1 uncultured Ardenticatenaceae bacterium
ACGCTGGGCCGCTGCACCTTGGCATTCTCCACAATATCCACCGCCCGCCCCAGGTCGGCGCTGGCGTCCACAAAAATGTGGCAAATGCCAATGCCGCCCGTGATAACGGGAATCGTACTCTGCTCCTTGCACAACTTATGCAGCCCCGCGCCGCCGCGCGGAATGATCATGTCCACATACGGGTTCAGCCGCAGCAGTTCCGCCACATAACGCCGCTCCGGGCTACCAATAATTTGCACCGCCCCTAGCGGCAGATGGCTCTGTTCCAGCGCCGCCTGAATCACCCCCACCAGCGCCAGATTGCTGCGCCAGGTTTCGCTGCCGCCGCGCAAAATGGCCGCATTGCCCGTTTTCAGGCAGAGGGCGGCAATGTCAATCGTCACATTTGGGCGCGCCTCGTAAATAACGCCAATGACACCAATGGGAATACGCCGCTTGCTCAGGCGCAGCCCGTTGGGCAGCACCCGTCCCATGATCTCCATGCCCACCGGATCGGGCAAATCCGCCACCCGCCGCACATCTGCCGCCAGGCTGGCGATGCGCGGCTCTGTCAGCAGCAGCCGATCCAGCAGCGCCTCGCTCAATCCCTTGTCCCGACCAGCGGCAATGTCCAGTTCATTTTGGGCTAAAATGTGGACGGTATTCTTCTCCAATTCGGCGGCGATAGCCAGCAGCGCCCCGTTCTTCTGCGCCGTCGTCAGCTTTGCCAGTTCGCGGCTCGCCTGCCGCGCCGCCCGCCCCATTTCCACCATGTCAATCATCATTCGTTTTCCTCAAAGCGCAATTCATACTTGTAGATCATTTCCTTGTTGCTGGCGACATACAACGCCCCCGCCTGATCAAAAGCCAGACCAAAAGCCACGCCATCCACCGAAAACCGGTATAGATAACGTCCCGAACTATCAAACACCTGCACGCCGACCCAGCTATCCGCCACGTACACCCGCCCCTGACCATCCACCGCCAGGTCGTTGGTCGAGCCAAACAGCCCTTCCCCCTCGCCGCTGTCGCCAAATTGCCCTAGAAACTGCCCGCCCGGCGAGAGTTTGAAGACCCGTTGATGAAAGCCCTGGAAATCGCTGGTATCTCCCAACAGATAGAGGTTGCCCGCGCCGTCTACATCCACGCGCTCTACGCTGGAAAGGCGCGGAATCAGCGCCTCCGTCAGGGTGATTGTCTGGCGCGCCTGCCCCTGGCTGTCAAATAAGACCAACAATTCATCGCTGTCACTGAGCGCCCAAACGCTGCTTTCGGCGGTGACCGCCACGTCGTCAAAATAGGCGGAGCGGTCGGCGGGGTAGCGAAATTCGCGCCGCAGTTCCCCATCTGGCCCCTGGAAATCGTAGAGATGCCCGCGCTGCGCCACGTAGACGTGTCCCTCGTGACTGGCGCTGATGCCCGGAATGTATTGCTCTTCGCCTAGAGACCAGAGCGACAGGAAATTGCCGGCATTGTCAAACACCTGCAGCCGCCCACTGGCATAGTCGGCGGCGTAAATGCGCCCCTCCCCGTCTACCGCCACACTGCGCACGTCATAAAACATCCCCTGCCCCAACCCTTCCCCGCCAAAACTGAGCGCCAGGCGAGCGGGCGACGTCGGGTTAATCCGCTGCCACACGGAAAACAGCGGCCCGCCCGCCCGCGTCATCGCAAACAAAATGGGAATCACCGTTATCAACACAATCACCAGTCCCAAACCCAGGCAGCCGCAGCCGGCAAAGGAACGGGCGGCTGCCGCCTCTTTGACGGCGGGCGCGCTTCTGGCTGCCGGCGACGGGCGCAACGCAGCCAATGCCGCCTGCACCTCCGCCAGACTCTCCCCGTGCGCCAGCATTGCCACCGCTTTCTCCGCCCCCGTCTGGCTGGCGTCAAACGCCTGCCGATACGCGCGCGCCGCCCCTGCCTGATCGCCCGCCTGGATCAGCGCCACAATACGCGCCAGAGCATCCGCCTGGCTTTCCCCCACAGGCGGCGGCGTCACCGTTTCGCCGCGCGCCATTTGCTCCACGGCGGCTTTGGCTTCCGCCAGACCGACGCCAAACGCCTGGCGGTACACCTTGATGGCTTCAATTTTACGCCCACCGTCCAGTAAGGCGCGCGCTTCGTGCAGCGCCGCCTGCGAGTCCATAGACGTGGACTTAATGACAATCGTCTGCCCAAAAGCCGCCCCTTGCCCGCGCTCAAGCTGCTCCACCGCCGCCTTTGCCTCCGCCAACCCGGCGGCAAACGTCTCGTGATACAACTTGATGGCCTGGATTTTTTTGCCGCCGTGAATCAATTCCGTAATCTGCCGCACAACTGCCGCCAGATCGGTCTCGTCTGCCGGC
>CAYQYJ010000369.1:2427-4192 GCA_964421605.1 uncultured Ardenticatenaceae bacterium
CTACAATAGTATCAAATCGTTGCGGTGAACTACAACCGGGCCGTAGGTATACGCGAGGCGAAGGGCTATCTGGTCTGAGTGGCAGCCGGCGATCTGCGCCACATCCTGGCTGGCGTAGCGCACGATGCCCCGCGCCAGCGGCGCGCGGTTCGCGTCGAGAATAGTAATGGTGTCGCCGCGCTCAAAATTGCCTTCCACGGTGATAATGCCGGCAGGCAGCAAACTCCGCCCCCTCTCCCGCAACGCCTGCGCCGCGCCGGCATCTATCAAGAGGCAGCCTGCCGGCATCGGGCCCGCCAATATCCACCGTTTACGCGACTCCAGCGGCGTCTCCAAAGCCGGAAAGCGCGTCCCCACCGGCTCGCCCGCCACAACGCGGCTGATCACGTCCGCCGCCCGCCCCGCAGCAATCACCACGTCCGCCCCCGCCCGCCGCGCCACGTCCGCCGCTTGCAGCTTGGTAGCCATGCCCCCCACCCCCAACCCGCTGCGACTGCCGCCCGCCAGCGCCCGCAGCGCAGCGTCAATGTCGTTTACTTCAGGGATAAGGGCCGCCTGCGGGTCCAGGCGGGGATCAGCCGTAAACAGCCCAGGCTGATCCGTCAGCAGCAGCAGCAAGTTCGCGCTCGCCAGAATCGTTACCAGGGCGGACAGGTTGTCGTTGTCCCCCACCTTGATTTCTTCGGTAGCCACCGCATCATTTTCGTTGATGATGGGCACAATGCGGTTATGCAGCAGCGCCAGCAGCGTATCGCGCGCATTCAGAAAGCGGCGGCGACTTTCCACGTCCGCCCGCGTCAGCAGCATCTGCCCCACGTGCAAGCCATAAATCTCAAACAGCCGTTCCCACACCAGCATCAGGCGGCTCTGCCCCACCGCGGCGAACAGTTGTTTGCTGGTCACCGTTGCCGGCACATCGGGAAACCCCAACCGCTCCCGCCCGGCGGCAATCGCCCCCGACGTACACACAATAATTTCCCGCCCCCGCTGGTGCAGCGCTGCGCACTGCCGCACCAGTTCCACCATGTGTGGCTGGTCCAGCCGCGGCGTCCCGCCCGTCAGCACGCTCGTCCCTAACTTGACCACAATGCGTTGATACATGCCGTTAGTCAACCATCCTTCCCAGCCTGCCGCGCCGCCTTAATCTGGCGATAGAGCGCCACCTGCCGGGCATGATCAAAAGGGTAACGCTGGCTAACCAGGCCCGCTTCCACTTCACGGCAGGCCGCTTCCACCTGGCTTATCACGCTGGTTGGGTAGCCCATTTGCTGCGCATTTTGTTGAAAATCCGCCTGATCCACCTGTTCTACGGAGCCGTCAAGATGGAGACGGTAATCCAGGTCAAGGTCAATCCAGGTGAGGGTGGTGGGGGTGATAGATGCCGGCATAGCCACATTCACATAAATCAAATTCGCGCCGCTCACCTGCTCGCAAATATGCCAGACATTATACCACCTGTCCTTAAAATAAATCTCCAGCAACCCATCCGCCGCCGTCACCCACGCCTGCTTACGGTAATCCCAGGCTTTGCCCCCAGGCAAAGAAAAAAGCGTGACGCTTTCCGCCGTTTCCGCATAGAGACACGTCTCATACGCATCCCGCAGGGAGCCATCATATTTCCTGGAAACCACCTGCACCTTTTTCATTTCTGCGTCATGGTTCGGCTGCACTCACCACAAGCCTGCGAAATCCGGCATGGTTCATCTAGCAAGAAATCATCTTTACAAATTGGCGCCGAATTGTCATGCTGAGCGAAGTCTTCGGA
>CAYQYJ010000370.1:0-4182 GCA_964421605.1 uncultured Ardenticatenaceae bacterium
GGCTACCTGGCGCGGCCCGCCGATGCGGACGATCTGGCAGCGCAAATCAAGCGGCTGTTGGACGACCCGGAACAGCGGCGGCGGATGGGCCAACAGGGGCGGCAGCGGGTGATTGATCATTTTGCCTGGGAGATAAAGGCGCGTCAGATTCTGGCGGTGTATGAAGAGGTCCTGGCGTGATCGAAAAACCGACCATTCTGATCACTTCGCTGGGGCGCACGGGGACGCAGTTCTTCAGTCAGCTTTTCGCCCACCTTTTGCCTACAGCTACGTCCCTGCATGAGCCGGACGTGTGGAACATCATGCAATATCGAAGCGCGGCGGAGCGCGTGCGGCACATCCGGCGGCAGTTACAGGAATCGGGCGCATGGAATATGACTGTAGGAAAAACCAGCGGTCGTTGGGGCGTGGCGCATCTGGCGGATGCCCGCCTGCGCGGACAGATTTCTTACGCGGAAGCTGCCGGCAAGCTGGGGCAGCAGCGGGCGCGATTTATTGCTTCGCGGCCTGGTTCCGTTTACGTTGAGGCCAACGTGGGTTATTACGGTCTGGTGGACGTGGCGGCGGAGGTGTTCGCGCAGCACCGATTGATCTACCTGGTGCGGGATGGGCGCGATTGGGTGCGTTCGCACATGAACTGGGGCGAATTGTACGGCCAGCGTGGCTGGCGCGGCGCGCTGGCGCGTCATTGGCCGGCAGCGCCTGAACTGGCGGACGATCCTTACGCGGCACAATGGCCGCAGATGACGCGCTTTGAACGTATTTGCTGGGCCTGGCGCTGCCTGAATGCGTATGGGCTGCGCACGCTGGCTGCCAACCCGTGCGCCCGCCTGTTTCGCTTTGAGCAGGTTTTTCAGGCGGCTGACCGATACGATACCCTGGCGGAACTGGTGGCTTTCACGTCTGAACTGCCCGGCGGGCGCCCGGCGGCGTCATTTGATGGTTGGCTGGAGCGCCCTGTTCATGCTGGCGCGGGGAGTTTCCCTGGGTGGGAAGAGTGGCCCGCCAGACAGCAAGCCCAGTTTCGCCAAATTTGCGGGTCTCTTATGGCTGAATTAGGTTATGGAATGGAGGGAGGGCGTGCGTAAGGTGAAGCGGTTCTGGCCGTACCTGTTTTTGCTAACCGCCCTGGTCATTTTTGGCGTTTACCTGAGCGCCAATGCTGGTCGCTACCGCCAGCTTCTGGATTTATCGGCTGCGGCTATTGGCTGGCTTATGCTCCTGTCGCTGCTGTTTTGGGTGGTTAACGGCGTGATCAATACTATCTTCTACCGCGGTCTGGACACCCCGGTGACGTTGAATGAGGGGCTAGGGCTGGCGGCGGTGAATACGCTGGCGAACCAACTACCATTTGCGGGTGGGCTGGCGGCGAAAGGGGTTTATCTGAAGCAGCGGTATCGTCTCACCTATTCCCGTTATCTCAGCGCCACGGCTGCTTTGTACGTCTGTTTTGTGGCGGCCAATGGGCTGTTGGGGTTGGCGGTGCTGGCCTACAGGCAGCAGGGAGGCGGGAATGCGCCCACGGCGCTGTGGCTGGGTTTTGGCGTGATGACGGCGACGCTGGCGGCGCTGTGGCTGCCGCTGCGACCCGCCTGGATTCCGGGCCGCTGGCAGCAGCGGGCAGCGCAGTTGGCGGAGGGGTGGCATATTTTGGGGCAAGACTTGTCACTGACGCTGCAATTAACGGGGCTGCAAATCGGGCTGACGGCGTTGTTTGCGCTGCGCTTCTGGCTGGCTTTTGGCATGTTATCGCAGCCTGTTTCTTTTTCTGATTGTTTGCTGTTTGCGGCAGCTACGGTACTCAGCCGGTTGGTGAGCATTGCGCCAGGGGGGCTGGGGGTGCGGGAGGGGATTGTGGGGGCTATGGCGGCGGCGTTGGGATTCGACGTGGGGGTCAGCGTGGTGGCGGTGGGGCTGGAGCGCCTGGTTTCTACGCTGGTGGTGCTGGTTATAGGAATCGTATACAGTTACACATTGAGCCGTAGCCTGGCGCAGGAGGGGAGAAAGTAGATGAAAGGTCTGGTACAACTGGCGGGGCAGTGGCAAGGGACAATGCGGGGGGAACGGGTGTTGTGGGGTATCTTGCTGCTGGCGGCTGGCTTGCGGCTGGGGCTGGCGCTGGTTGCGCCCGACGACTTTGGCATGAGGGCGGATGCGGCAGAGTATATTGGGGTGGCGCGGAACTGGCTGCAGACGGGGGTGTTTGGGGAGAATGCCGGCATTCCCTACGCAGTCATTCCGCCGGCTTATCCGGCTTTTCTGGCGGCTGTCTTTGTCGTGAGCGGCGGCAGTTTGCTGGCGGCGCGGCTGGCGCAGGCGGCGTTGGGCGTGGCGGTGGTGTGGCTGGTATACGCCATCGGTCGCCAGCTTTTTTCGCAGCGGGTGGGGGTGTGGGCGGCGGGGCTGGCGGCTGTTTATCCGCCGCTGGCGTTGTACGTCACCTTTTACCTGACGGAGACGTTGTACACTTTTTTTGCCCTGCTGTTTGTCTATGGCTTTAGCCGCTGGCGGGCCGCGCCGCAGGCGCGTTACGCCGCTCTGAGCGCAGCGGGTTTTGCGCTGGCGTTGTTGACGCGGGAGACGCTGGTGGTTTTGCCGCTGGCTTTTCCTCTGTTGTTCTGGTGGGGGCGGCTAAAGTGGCAGGATGGGGGGCGTTTTTCGCTAATTTTTGGCGGGGTGACGCTGCTGTTGGTGGCGCCCTGGCTGGCGCGCAATGCGCTGACGTTTGACGCTTTCTTTTTCACGGAGCGGACGGACGCTTTGCGCTACGAATGGACGGGGGAGGGGTATCTGTCGCCTGAGTTCGAGGCGTGGGTGCAAACCAATGAGGCGCCGCTGACGGAGGAGCAGCGGCATTATGCGTATTTGCAATATTATGGGCGGGCGGTGGATATGCGCGATCCGGCTTTTTTGCTGGCGCAGCCGGGGCAGTATGTGACGTTTTTAGGGCGGCGGTTGGTGGAGTTCTGGCTGCATCCGGTGGGGTTGGAGTCGCTGCCGCAGAGCGCGCTGCTGCGGGCGGGTTATATTGCGTTTCATGCGCTGCTGGTGGGGTTGGCGGGTGTGGCGATGGCGCGGTTGGGGGGGCGGCGGGATGCCGGCATTGCCCTGCTGGCTCTGTGCCTGGTGTATATTACGCTGATTGGTCTTTTCTTGCGCCGCCCGCTGCCGCGTTACACGCTGCCATTTACGCCGTTGTTGTTTTTGTACGTGGCTCATGCGGGGGAGTGGTGGGGGAGAAGGTTTAAGAATTTTACCGCAAGACGCGAAGGGCGCGAAGGAGTTAAGGGTTTTTACCGCTAAGACGCGAAGGCTTGTCCTGAGTATTATCGAAGGGGCGCGAAGGTTTTTGGAGGGTTTACCGCTAAGGCGCGAAGGCTTGTCCCTTCGGTAACTCAGAGCTTGCCCTGAACTTGTTGAAGGGGCGGCCTCTGAGTATTATCGAAGGAGCGCGAAGATTTTATTCAGGACTTACGCGCCGCCGGGGAGATTACAAAAGTCTCCAAGACTTTTGTAATCTGGTAGCTCCGAGGTGGGCAAACTGACAGTTTGCCCTACAGTGGAGGTCGGGCAGGGATGCCCAACCTACGTGATGGTGTGATGTTTTATGTTTTCTGTTGACTGTTCTCCTGTTATCGTTCTGGGAATGCACCGTTCTGGCACGAGTTTGTTGGCGCGGCTGCTGCATGAGGGCGGGGTGTTCATGGGGCGGCGGCGCAATTCGCACGAGGAGGCGCTGTTTTTTCTGGGACAGAATGAATGGCTGTTTCGGCTGGCGCACGCGGCCTGGGACCAGCCGGCGGGGGTGCGTTACCTGGTGGAGGATGGCGCGCTGCGCGGGGAGGCGGCAGCGACGCTGCGGCAGGCGATGCAGTCGTGGCGGGCGGCGTGGTCGTTTTGGGGGCGGCGGCGTGTGGCAGGGGCCCCCCTCTCGCCGTGGGGGTGGAAGGACCCGCGCACAGTGTTTACGCTGCCCATCTGGTGGGAGTTGTTCCCTGAGGCGCGGGTGGTGCGGCTGCGGCGGCATCCGCTGGATGTGGCGTACAGCCTGCAAAAGCGAGAGCAGAACCGGCGCGACCGGCTGCATAACCCGCTTTTTTCAGCCCGCTGCCTGAGCCTGGAAGGGGCGTTTTCGTTGTGGGAAGAGTATGAAACAATGAGCGAGCAGGCGACGCAGCCTAT
>CAYQYJ010000371.1:0-4178 GCA_964421605.1 uncultured Ardenticatenaceae bacterium
GCGCGTGCGTTAGCCTGGCAGTTAATACATGGGCAGGCGCGGGTCTACATCTCGCGCCCAGCGCAGTACCCCTCCATCCAGATTCCACAGTTTCTTAAACCCATGCGCTTGCAGTTCCTGAATCACGTCGGCGCTGCGCGCCCCGCTGCGGCAGTGGACGACCATTTCGGCGGCTGTGTCCAGTTCGCCCAGGCGCTCCAAAACCTGCCCCTTGGGAATCAAGAACGCGCCCAGGTGTTGCAGATTGACGATTTCCCACTCATGCGGCTCGCGCACGTCCAGGATTATCAGGTTGTCGCCTGCGTCCAGACGCTGCTGTAACTGGATAGGCGAGATTTGGGGTACGCCGTCCAGGTGGCCTTCGTGTTGTCCGTAGAGGCTGTGGTCGTGCGCCGGCATGCCGCAGAACTGCTCGTAATCAATTAAGGTCGTAATTGTGGGGTTTTCGCCGCAGATGGGGCAGTGCGGATTTTTGCGCACGCGCACTTCGGTGAAATTCAGGCTGAGAGCGTCATACAACATCAGCCGCCCGATTAGGGGCTCGCCAATGCCCAGGATCAACTTCACCGCTTCTGTAGCCTGGATAGCGCCAATCGTGCCCGGCAGGATGCCCAGCACGCCCCCTTCGGCGCAGCTCGGCACCAGACCCGGCGGCGGTGGTTCGGGAAACAGGCAGCGGTAGCAGGGGCCTTCTTTGGCGTAAAAAACGGACGCCTGCCCATCGAAGCGGAAGATACTGCCGTAGACGTTGGGTTTGCCCAACAGCACGCAGGCGTCGTTGGTCAGGTAACGGGTAGGGAAGTTGTCTGTGCCGTCAATGATCACATCGTAGGGCGCGAACAATTGCAGGGCGTTGGCTGAGGTCAGCGGTTCGTTGTACAGGTCAAGCTGTACGTACGGGTTGAGGTCGCGGATGCGGTCGGCGGCGCTTTCCAGCTTGCTCCGCCCCACGTCCTTGGTGCCGTGGATAATTTGCCGCTGCAAGTTGGAGTAATCCACTACGTCGTAATCTACTAAGCCAATGCGCCCAATGCCTGCCGCTGCCAGGTACATCGCCAGCGGCGAGCCTAGACCGCCTGCGCCAATGAGGAGGACACTGGCGGCTTTCAGCTTTTTCTGCCCTTTCATGCCCACTTCGGGCATGATCAGGTGGCGGCTGTATCGCTTGATTTCGGCGTTAGATAGAGTCACGTCTGGGCTAATAAGGGTGGTATCCGGCAAAGTCATAAAACGTCCTCCAGTTGGCGCGTCAGTTTGGCTGGCGGCGTCAATCCATAGTTAATGTGGCGCACCTGCCCGCTGCGGTCAATAATCAAGGTGGTGGGCAGGGTAAAAATGGCGTATTGGGCCGCCGTCGCCTGATCCTGGTCGGCGTCTATTTTCTCAATACGCAGCCGTTCGCCTACGTGGGCGGCTAACTGATTCAAGTAGCGGGCTTGCGTCTGGCAACTGGCGCACGTTTCGCTGCGGAAATAGAGCAGACGGGCCGCCGAGACGGCGGCAGGGGGCAGCGTTAAGGCGATGCGCTGCCGGTGTCGCCAACGCAGCCCGCTGTATAGCGCCATGGCGGCGGCGATGATCAGCAGGGTGAACAGCAGTCGTTCGATGAGCATGGTTAACCTCGCTGCGAGGGGGTGCGGTTGATGTGAAAACCGGGCACGCCCAGGCGGTTAAGCTGGTAGTAAAGGAAGCAGCCGGCGCAGAAACCCAGGAACAGGTTGAGAGAAGCCAGTAAGATGACCAGCCAGACCAGCGCCCAACTGAGGGCGGATGCCGGCAGCAGCCAGACCGCCGCCGCCAACAGCACCACCACGCCGCCAAACCCCTGGGCAAAACGGTGGGGTTCGGGGTTGTCTACCTGTATATCTGGTTTGACGAGACCTGCCGGACGCAGACCTTTCTTATAGATTTGTTGGAACAGAGCCAGCGACGGCGCGGCTGTTCCCAGCAGCATAACTACCCCCACAAAAGCAGCCAGCCAGATGTCGTTTAACACAAAAGCCAGCAGCAGCAGGGCGATGATAAAAGCCTGATTCGTTTTCAGCGCGGCATGGTCCACCTGCCGCGGCAGTATGTTTTGACGCATGAGTTTTCTCCTCAGAAAACACGTGGGTTGGGTATCCTTGCCCGACCTTATTGCCCGCCAGCAATGGACGGGATGATGATGAGCGTATCGTTGTCCGCCAGGGCGGTTTGCGGGCCGTTGAGGAAGCGCACGTCTTCCTGGTTCAGGAAGACGTTGACGAAGCTGCGCAGGGCGTCGCCCTCAAACAAGTGCTGCCGCAGGGCCGGGTATTGTTGGGTCAGGCTGTCCAGGGCGGCGTTGACGGTGCTGCCGGTGACGGAAACGGCGCTGTTATTGCCGGCATAGGGCCGCAGCGGGGTGGGAATGCGAATGGTTGGCATCAGTTTGTACTCCTTCGTTTTTAGACGTTCAACTTCTGCGCAGAAGTTGAACGTCTGGATGGTTAGACAATTATTCCAGGATGTTCTCTTCTACAAAGCCGGAACGATCGGACAAAAGTTGCCAGGAACGGCTGCCGGCGGGGACTCCGCCGTTCACCTGCGTGATCAGGTACGAGTAGCCAGACCAGGCGGCCCAGGCCAGGTCGCGCGGGGAGGCTACGGGTTCACAGTCGGGGTGGCTGTGGAAGACGCCGACGACGTCCAATCCCTGGCGCATGGCAGCCATTTCGGCGCGCAGCATGTCCGCGCTGCTGATGGAGAAGCGCACGCGCCTTTCTGACTCCTGGGGCCAGGTGTTGGGCGTGGGGAAAATGGCTTCCACCACGTTCTGGTTGCTGCCAGTCCGCCCCAGCAGCAGTCCGCACCCTTCAAACGGGTAGGCGGCGGCAGCGTGGGCTTTAATGGCGTCGTGGACAGCGGGCGAGAGTTGAAGCATGGCGTCTTACCCCTCTTTCCAGAAGCGGTCGCTGAGATACTTAAAGCCGTTGTCGGGCAGAATGGTGACGACAACGCCCTGCTCAAGCTGGCGGGCCACTTCCAATGCGCCGGCGACGGCGGCAGCGGCGGAAACGCCGACAAACAACCCTTCAATGCGCGCCAGGTCGCGGGCCAGGCGGTAGGCGTGTTCGGTGCGCACGCTGGCCGCAGCGTCGGCAGCTTGCGGGTCGTAGATGCCGGGCAGGATGGCGGTCGGCATATGTTTCAGCCCTTCCAGGCCGTGAAATGGGCCATCTGGCTGCAGAGATATGCACTGGATGTGGGGATTTAGCTCCCGTAAGCGGCGGGTTGTGCCCGTGAAGGTGCCGCTGGTGCCCAGGGTAGCCACAAAGTGGGTGATTTCGCCGCCAGTCTGTTCCCAGATTTCGTTGGCGGTGGTGAAGTAGTGGGCCTGCCAGTTAGCCGGGTTGTCGTATTGGTTGGCGTAGTACGTCTGGCTGTCGCCAGAGGCAGCCAGACGGCGGGCTTCAACAATGGCCCCGTCAGACCCTTCCAGGGGATCGGTAAGGACCAGTTCGGCGCCATAGGCGCGCAGGATGGCGATGCGTTCGGGGCTGGCGTTGGCGGGCAGGGTGAGCTTGACGCGGCAGCCGCGGGCAGCCCCCAGCATGGCATAGGCGATGCCCATGTTGCCAGAGGTAGAGTCCAGCAGGGTCATACCAGGGCGCAGGTCGCCACTGGCTGCGGCGGCGCGAATGATGTTCAGGGCGGGACGGTCTTTAATGGAGCCGCTGGGGTTGAACCATTCTGCTTTGGCGTAGAGACCGACGGCAGGGGAAAGTCCCTCGTGCCGGGCAATGCGCTGCAAGTGCAGCAGGGGTGTATTGCCTACCTGATCTTCCAGGCGATTTTTTGGGGGATGCAGATGGCGGGGAACAGCAGGTTTAGTCAATGTTCCAGGGAGCATTTTGCACGGTATTCCTCTTGTGTGGTCAGCGACAACAGGCAGCAAAAACGGCAGCAATGCCAATCAACGACTTAGAGAAAGTCGCGAGGGCCGCCGCCGCCGTTCGTCTTGTTGTCGCTTGATGAAGGGAATGCCGGCAATGCAACCCGTGGGGGTTAGTCGCCGGATGAAGACGAAGGCAGCGTGCTCCCTCGCTTCATACACCTGCAGTAGAACATAGAATAAACCTCAAAAAGTTGATAAAAAAGCTTATTATGCAGGATAATAGCATGGATAGGGCAAATGTCAAGATGGGCGCCATTAACGT
>CAYQYJ010000372.1:0-2541 GCA_964421605.1 uncultured Ardenticatenaceae bacterium
CCTGCCAGCGCCGTCGCTCCCGACAATCTGGCTTACCTGATTTATACGTCGGGCACGACTGGACAGCCCAAGGCGGCGCAGCTTACCCATCGCGGTCTGGCTAACGTGTCCGCGGTTCAGGCTGAATTGTTTGGCGCTGGGCCCGGGCGGCGGGTGCTGCAATTTGCCTCGCTCAGCTTTGACGCCTCCGTTTTTGAGCTGACTATGGCCCTGACGACGGGCGCCGCCCTGTGCCTGGGCAGCCGCGAGGCGCTGCTGCCTGGACGCAATTTGTGGCAGTTCTTACAGCAGATGCGCGTCCATATTGTCACCCTGCCGCCATCGGCGTTGGCTCTCCTGCCAGAGGAGCCGCTGCCAGAACTGCGCGTTATCACGGTAGCGGGTGAGGCCTGTCCGGCAGAGTTGGTAGACAGATGGGGGCATGGGCGTCTGTTTTTTAATCTCTATGGGCCAACAGAGGCTACTATCTGGTCTACTGTTCAGGCGTGTACGCCTGGCGCGGGCACGCCGCCTATTGGTTGCGCCGTGGCCAACACCCAACTTTACGTCCTGGATAAAAGTGGGCAAGCCATGCCTGTGGGCGTTCCCGGCGAGCTATACATTGGCGGCGTCGGTCTGGCGCGCGGCTATCACGAGCGTCCTGGCCTGACAGCCGCCCGTTTTTTGCCGCATCCCTTCGCTCTTGCGGCTGCGGGCCAGCGCCTGTACCGTACGGGCGACCTGGTGCGCCGTCTGCCGGATGGCGCTCTGCAATTTCTGGGGCGGACAGACCATCAAATCAAGCTGCGCGGTTTTCGCATTGAATCGGGAGAGGTTGAGGCGGCGCTGTGCCGGCATCCCGCCGTCCGTGAAGCCCTGGTTATACCGCAGCCAGGCCGCAACGGCGACGCCTCTTTCCTGGTCGCTTATCTGATTCCCGCCTCTGACCAGTCTATCGTCACCGCCGACGTGCGCGCTTCCCTGCAAGCTATGCTGCCTGCTTATATGGTTCCAGCCCATTTTGTTTCCCTGCCGGCATGGCCGTTGACCCCCAACGGCAAGATTGACCGCCGCGCATTGCCCCACCCGACCAGCGCCGCGCTGCCTACCGTCCCGCCAGAAACGGAATTAGAGCAGATTATTGCCGGCATCTGGCAAAAGCTCCTCAATTTACCCGCTGTCGGTATCCACGATAACCTCTTCGACATGGGCGCGCACTCCCTATTGGCCGTGCAAGCCCACGACCAAATCCAGGCGCGCCTGGGGCGGGTTTTCAACGTCGTAGAACTGTTTCGCTATCCCACCATCAGCCAGTTAGCCCACTATTTGGCTCAGGGGGATAGCCCCCAGCCAGCAGCGCCTCCCCGCCAGCCTGCCCGCCGCCACACAGAGACAGACGTAGCCATTGTGGGCCTCAGCGGGCGTTTCCCTGGAGCGCAAAATGTGGCCGAATTCTGGCAAAATTTATGCCAGGGACGGGAGTCCATTCGCTTCTTCACGCCAGAGGAACTGGCGGCCATGGGCGTTCCCGATGCCCTGCGCGCCGATCCTCATTTTGTGCCGGCAGCGGCGCGGTTGGAGGGTGTAGACCGGTTTGATGCTGAATTTTTCGGCTTCACCCCGCGCGAGGCGGAAATGATGGACCCGCAGCATCGTCTCTTTCTGGAGTGCGTCTGGGAGGCGTTAGAGGACGCGGGTTACGATCCGGGACGCGGTGGCGAGCGAATCGGGTTGTATGCGGGCGCGGGTCTCAACGGCTATCTCTTGCAGCGCCATGAGCCACATAAAATGCTGCAAAATTATCAGGCGCTCATTGGTAATGACAAAGATTTCCTGGCCACCCGCGCCGCCTACGAACTCAACCTGACCGGGCCGTGCCTCACTGTGCAGACTGCCTGCTCCACATCGCTGGTGGCCGTCCATCTGGCTGTGCAAAGCCTGCGCAACGACGAATGCGATCTGGCCCTGGCTGGCGGCGTTTCGGTTAACCTGTTGCAAGAATATGGCTACCTGTATCATGAAGGGGCTATCTTTTCGCCCGATGGACACTGCCGCCCTTTCGATGCCCAGGCGCAGGGTACTGTATTTGGCAGTGGCGTGGGCGTTGTGGCGCTCAAACGATTATCACAGGCGCAGCAGGATGGGGACAGCATCTATGCCGTCATTAAAGGTACGGCCGTCAACAACGATGGCGCGGCTAAGGTGGGCTACACCGCACCCAGCGTTACAGGACAGGCTGCTGCCATTACTGCCGCTTTGACTGCCGCGGGCGTATCTGCGGATACCATCCGCTACGTGGAAGCGCACGGCACAGGCACGCCTTTGGGCGATCCAATAGAAGTGCGAGCGTTAGCCCAGGCGTTCCAACCTTTCATGGCGCAGCCAGCCGCCTGTGCGCTGGGTTCGGTCAAGAGTAACGTGGGACATCTGGATGCGGCTGCCGGCATCGCTGGCCTGATCAAAACCGTTCTGGCGCTGCGGCATAGCCTGATCCCCCCTTCCCTGCATTATCAAGCGCCTAACCCACAAATTGATTTTGCCGGCACGCCCTTCTACGTCAAC
>CAYQYJ010000372.1:2641-4171 GCA_964421605.1 uncultured Ardenticatenaceae bacterium
GCCCTGGCTTGCCTGTGGCGTTCCTGGGGCGTCGCCCCCCACGCTATGATTGGCCACAGCGTTGGCGAATACGTGGCTGCCTGCCTGGCCGGGGTTTTCAGCCTCGAGGATGGCTTGAAACTGGTCGCTGTGCGCGGTCGCCTGATGCACTCCCTGCCTACTGGCGGTATGTTATCGGTTGCCCTATCGCCGGAACAGGCGCAGCCCTGGCTTTCGCCAGACCTGGCGTTGGCGGCGATTAATGAACGGGAGCGCTGCGTCATTGCCGGGCCCCTACCGCCGCTGTTGGCGCTGGCTGAGCGGTTGGCGGCGCAAAACATTGCCTGCCGCCTGCTGCCCACCAGCCACGCTTTCCACTCCTCCATGATGGACCCCATCCTGCAGGATTTTGCCGCCATGGTGCGCTCTGTTTCCTTGCAGCCGCCGCAGCAGCCCTACATTTCTAACGTCAGCGGTACCTGGATTACCCCTGACCAGGCCACAGACCCCGACTATTGGGCGCAGCAACTGCGGCAGCCCGTACAGTTTGCCGCCAGTCTGGCGCAGGTTAGCGGCGATGCGGCGGCGCTGCTGCTGGAAGTAGGGCCCGGCAACGCCTTGACCCAACTGGCGCGGCGACAGACTAGCCAGACCGTTATTGCTTCCATGCGCCATCCGCAAACTGCGGCATCTTCGGATGCCGCGGCATCTTCGGATGCCGCAGTGCTGCTGGAAGCAGCCGCCCACCTTTGGGTGCGTGGCGTGCCTGTTGATTGGCCGCAGCTTCACCCCAACCCGCAGCGAAAGACGTCGCTGCCAACGTATCCCTTTGAGCGGCGGCGGTATTGGCTAGAAACCACACCCGCCGCCCCTGCGCCCGCTGCGCCTGCCGCCAAAGCGCTGGACGACTGGTTTTATCTGCCTTCCTGGAAACGCACCTTGCTGCCAGCAGGCAACCATTTACCAGTTGGCGTCTGGCTGTTGTTTGCCAGCCGTGAAGACGATCCACTTATATCCGTCCTGAGCGCCGCCCTGCGCGCCCAGGGCAGTACGCCTGTCATGGTTTATCCAGGGGAAACGTTTCTGGCTGCCGGCAGCAATACATTTTATCTCAACCCCTCCGAGCCGCGGCATTACCAACGCCTGCTGGCACAGCTTCCCCACCCGCCTGGGCGCATCGTATACGCCTGGGCGTTGGCGGCGGAGATGGACTCGCGCCTGGCGCGCCTCGTTGCCAGTTTTTACAGCCTGGTTTACCTGGCGCAGGCGCTGGGCGCGTCAGACGTCGCCGCCCCTGTGCATCTGGATATTCTCTCCCAGCAAATGCAGTCCGTGGCTGGCGAGACGGATTTCCACAACGACAGCCTGTATCAGGCGGCGCTACTGGGGCCGTGCCGCGTCATTCCGCAGGAATACCCCCACATCACTTGCCGCAGCATTGATCTGGCTGCGCCAGCGTGCACGCCGCTGCTACTGCGGGAACTGGCGGCAGTGGAGGCCCCCCCGCTTGTGGGGGGCAGTATCGTGGCGCATCGCGGGCATGATCGCTGG
>CAYQYJ010000373.1:0-4171 GCA_964421605.1 uncultured Ardenticatenaceae bacterium
GAAAAGCGCTGTTGGTTGACATCTACCGATATGGGTTGGTTCTCCCCCACCACGCCATGAATGTGGTAGCGAGCGCGGCGAGAGGTGGCGTGGATACCTGGAACCCAGACACTGATATTGTATTTGCCCGATACGGTAATATCGGGCATCCATATGGCCCAAACGCTGCTGGGCGTGTTGCCTACGCTTTGCGCAAACTTCATGCTCTGCCCGTCGCGCGCAAATGGCGTAAAACCCGCCTTGGGGAATTGGGTGTGCAGCCCATCAAAATAACCCATCTCGCCCACGTTAATGCGCAACTCTATGTCTTCGCTGACAAAGCTCATGCCGCTGTCGCCAGGGGCGGCTGGATCGTAGCGGAAAGCAGCCAGGGTGTCCCACAATACAGTACCACCAGCGCGGTCATTGCCTGGGTCGTTATAGGCGTGCTCCCAACTCCAGAAGTTCACGGCGGGCAGGGCCATTGCTTTAGCCTGAGCCAAGAAGCGCTCAATCTGGCGCGGCGTAGCGCTCCAATAACTGCCATCAGCCTGCCCTTCGCCGTAGGCGGCGCCGGTAGGAATGATTAACTTACGCGGAAAGCGCGTCTTATACTCGTCGTACGATTGGGTGAGATTGGCAACAGCATCCCCTTCTTTGCCCCCTAACATGACCCAGTAGACCTGGGGCATAGCGATGTCGCACTCTTCCATAAAGGCGTCAAACGGAAATCCGGAGTGGAATTGGGGAAAACGGTAGGTGCTAAGCGCCAACACGACGTTCCCGCCCATTTCCTGACGCAAACTGCGCGCCAGCATGCCCGCGCGTTTTTCGCCTTCAGTGGTAGACCATTTGTTGTTGCCAATGTTTTCGGCGTTGATAACCAGTCCCGTAAGACCGAAATGTTTGGCGCGGTCGGCAAATATGCGCGCCTGATCTTCAGGCAAGGCGCGCTGCCCATACACAAATGAAAATCCCCAAACGGCGATCCCTTGCGCTTTGAGGGCGTCAATGAGTTCTTGTGTGGCCCGCTCCTTGTGCCCGCCAGGGTCTTTTTCGGGAATGGGAAAGGGACTGGTGCCATCAGCGATTTTGATAATCACGTGTTCAATGCCGGCATCTTTCGCCGTCTGCGCCGCGCCGGCTGCTGGCATATCCATCCGCCGCAGCACTTCGTCGGCCCGCCAAATGTATAATCCTTTACCTGAAATCATCATCTTTACTCCTTAAAAGTCGGAACAAGCAAGGGGTAGGGGTTCTGGTCTTCATGAATTCATGACGGACATATTCCGAACAGAGCATTCTCCTATCAGCAGAGTTCAGCGACAGCGAAACGTTGCCCCTGTTTTATGCGCGTACATCCTTGTCAAGATAGAGATCGGGTCCTGCCATTATCCGTCAAACCAGCCGCCTTTGAGGATGAGGCGTCATATGGCTGGACTGGCGGGTTGTAGGTAGCTGAATGTCGCTAATCTGGGGCAGGCTGATGCGTCAGGACTCCTGAACATCAGGCCCAGATCAGCGCGGAAGGTATCTCGCTGCCAGAATAATATGGTAAGAGCCGGATAACTGCCGGCATTTGCTTGTTTTAGATTACGTATAATGTCGGTCAAGACTCTTAATTTTACAATTAAGAGGAACCTGCCGCCAGAGAGTGCAACCCTAGACCTCAAAATGCCATTTGCTTTGAGGGAATATAGTTGCGACCCCATCATCCTGAGCCAGCGATAACGGGGTAATCTGAGGATTAACAGTTACAGTGGCATAAACCGGGCGCCCCAACTTATGGCGGTGAACCAATAGTGTCAACTGCGTTTATGCCATTCCCGTAAGTATACTGTAAATCAGCCAAAAGCATAGCCACAACAGGCGCATTCTCTCCATTTATTCATGCCCGTTGCCCAGACGCCCTGCTATGCCTGACGCAGGTCAATCAACCTGTTGTTCCTCCAGGTAGCGATCCAGCGCGTCGCCATCGTCCCCATTGACCAGGGAGCGCCGCGTGCGCCCGCCTTGTTTGGGGTCTTCCACCATCCCCATTTCGTATAACGCTTCCATCAGACGCGCCGCGCGTGGATAGCCCACCCGCAATTTGCGCTGCAAAAGCGAAGCGGAAATGGTGTCGTGCTCCTGAGCAAAAGCCACTGCCTGTTCCAGTAAATCATCCGTCTGCCCGATGACTTGCATGCGTGCCAGAATGGCTTCCCAGGGGGCTGCTTCTGGGGTGTGGTCTGGCAGAACGCGCTGCCAGTAAGCCACAATGGCGTCAATCTCGCTGTCAGCCACGTAGCATCCCTGAATACGGGCTGGCGCGCTGGCTTCGGGCGACAGAAAGAGCATATCCCCGCGACCCAGCAAATGTTCCGCCCCCACGCTGTCCAGAACGACGCGCGAGTCAATGGTGGAGGCCACCGAAAAGGCAATGCGCGCGGGGAAGTTTGCCTTTATCAGCCCCGTGATGACGTCCGTAGACGGGCGCTGCGTCGCCACCACCAGGTGAATGCCCGTGGCCCGCGCCATTTGCGCCAGACGGCACAATGTGCGTTCTACGTCGCTGGGATACATAGCCATTAAGTCTGCCAGTTCGTCAATGAACACAGCCACATAAGGCAGCGGCTGCGCGTCAGGGTGGCGGCTGATCTTCTCGTTGTAAACGGTGAGATTGCGCGCCCCCAGTTCGGCAAACAACTGATACCGTTGGTCCATTTCTGCCGTCAGCCAGCGCAGCACGCCAATGACGCGCTCGTGGTCTGTTTCGGCGGGCCCCAGCAGGTGCGGCAGACCATTGTAGCGAGACAGTTCCACCTTTTTGGGGTCAATCAACACAATCTTCAGCCGGTCGGGGGTGTTGTTGAAAACCAGGGCGGCAATCAGGCTGCCCAGGCAAACGGATTTACCTGAGCCGGTTGTGCCGGCAATTAACAAATGCGGCAGCCGCGCCAGATCCGTCGCCACTGGCGCCCCAGACACGTCCCGCCCCAAAGCCACCGCCAGCGGGCTTTTAATGCGGCGAAACGCTTCGGCCTCTAACACAGTGCGCAGCCGCACTGCGCTGATGTCCATATTAGGCACTTCAATGCCTACTACGCTGCGCCCAGGCACAGGCGCTTCCACGCGCAGGCGTGGCACTTTCAAAGCCAGCGCCAGGTCCCTGTTCAAAGCAGCAATCTGGCCCACGCGCACTTTTTGCTGGTGCGGTTCTCCATCCGGTCCGGGTCGCTCAATATAGCCAGGCGTGACGCCAAACTGCGTCACTGCCGGCCCCTGCCGCACGCTGGTCACGCGCGCGGGCAAACCAAAATCAGCCAGCGTGCGTTCAATGATGTGGGTTTTCTGTTCGATTTCTGCTGGACTGATGGTGGCTTCTTTGCTCGCTTGCAGCAGGGATAACGGCGGCAAGATGGTCGGGCGGGGGGCTGGCGCGGGCGCAGGCGGGACAGTCGCTGGCGATGGGGCAGGCGTAGTTGTTGGCGGTGTGGGCGGAACGGCGGGCGGCGTTTCTAACTGCTGCGCCCACGTTTGCAGCTGCGTGGACGCCAGGGTAAGCCCCCGCACCATATCTTGCCAGGTGACTTTGCTTATCAGGGCTACACCCCACGCCAGCAAGCCAAAATGAAAAGTATAAGTCAGGATTGGCCCGAAAAACTCCAGCAGCGGCGCGGACAATGCCCACCCGATCAGCCCCCCCCCTTTGCCGCTAAACGTCTCTGTTAACCCCGCCCCGCTAAACTCGTGGGTCAAAGCCAGGGCGGACAGCAGCGCCAACTCCACCCCCATGATTTGCGCCGGCTGCACGCGATAAGGGCGGGGGAACTGGCGCAGGGCGATGTGTCCCCCCAGAACCATCAGGGTTAGCGCCAGCGGATACGCGCCCCAGCCCGCCAGCAGATAAAGCTGGTTCGAGATCCAGTTGAGCGGCGTGGAACGGGTCAGGTGCAGCAAACTGAGCAGAATCAGCAGTCCCAATAAAGCGCACAGCAGTCCTACCAGTTCGATGCGCCAGGGCAGCAGCATAGTAATCAACCGCTCGTCCCAGGTAGAGGTGGGTGTGGGGGTGGCTCGTTTGTTGGGGGCGTTTTTAGACCCGGCCATGTCTTACCTTTTCAGGGGGCTGCGCCTTTGCCGTCAGGCAAAACAGAACCCATGAGCTAATTATAGACAGTGGCTGGCTCCTGTCAAAACAAGGCAAGAA
>CAYQYJ010000374.1:0-4162 GCA_964421605.1 uncultured Ardenticatenaceae bacterium
ACCACCCACGTTGCCGTCGACGTAGCTTTTGTTAGTGGCATCGCTGGCCGCGGTCGGCGTGGCCACGCCGGTCACTCGTTGGTTGTTAAACGAATAGGCGGCCGAGAACGTGTTGTTGAGCAATTGGAGGAGTTTTGCGAAGTTCGTCGCCGAAAAAACGTTCTCAACATTGGTTTGATTGAGGTCCGTGCCGACGTCGTCTTTGACTTGGATCAAGTCCGCGGCGGTTTTGCCTTGAACGCTTTCGGCGACGATGGCGTAGGCCGAAGAGACCAGCGGCACATCGGGGTTCATTTGGGTCAGACCGCTTCCGGTGTTATAGAACACGCGGATGTAGCGCTCATCGCCCGGGTTCATGGTGACCCCTGCGGCACAGCCTACGAATGGGGCGGTGTTTGGGCAATTTTGGGCGCGTCTGCGCCCCAAATTGCCCATAACAATGGGTGTCAGCCCCACCTGCGGCGGGGCTGACACCCACCACGATTAAGTGCAGCGTTACCATTTCGCGAATGGCACAAATTTTCTGATCACTGACCACTCGCCACTGATCACTATCTTCAAATCAAAGACGGGAGATAACGCCATACACCAACTGCTGCAAGCGCGGCACAATTTGCCTGCCGATTTCCAACACGTCGCTGTGCAGCAGTTGCACCCCATCCGCCGGATCAGGCAGCGCCATGTTCGTAATACTGGAAATCCCCAGCACCCGCATATTCGCATGGCGCGCCACCACCACCTCCGGAACCGTAGACATCCCCACCGCATCCGCGCCCAGCGTGCGCAGCAGCCGCAGTTCTGCCGGCGTTTCATAACTGGGCCCGGCCACAAAAGCATAGACCCCCTGTTGCAGCGAAAAACCAAGCCCGGCAGCCACTTCCAGCGCCAGGCGGCGCAGGTCAGCGTCATACGCCTGCGTCATATCCGGAAAACGCGGCCCAAACTGCTCATCATTCGCTCCCCGCAGCGGATTCTGACCGGCTAAGCCGGGTAAATTCAAATGATCCCGAATCAACATCAAATCGCCTGGCGCAAATGAACTATTGATGCCGCCGGCGGCGTTCGTCACAATCAGCGTGCGCACCCCCAAGAGAAACATCACCCGCACCGCCAGCGTCACCTGGCTCATGGGATAGCCCTCATAGAAATGCGTGCGCCCCTGCAAAATCATCACCGGCTTTCCCGCCAGATTCCCCAGCACCACCTGCCCGGCGTGCCCGGCCACCGTCGCCGCGGGCCAATGCGGAATTTCATCATAAGGGATGATGTCTGCCCCCTCCACCTGATCCGCCAGACTGCTCAAGCCCGACCCTAACACCAGGCCAATGGTAGGTTTGCCACGCGCGCGCTGGCGCACAGCCGCTGCCGCGCTTTCATAATGGGGGCGACCGAAGAACTCAGGCATAGCTTACTCCAACAGGTACATCCTCTCTAATCCGGCTCAATCCATCCAGTCTGCGCTTCACCAGCGTTATCAGCGTCCCATCCCTATGGTTTCTGACAGACCGCTATGCCCCTTCCGGCTCATCCTTATCAATTTGGGCGTAAATCTGCGTCGTGGAGATGTTGGCGTGCCCCAGCAGATGCTGCACAGTTTGCAAGTTGCTGCCGCTCTGCAGTTTGTGCGCCGCAAAACTATGGCGCAAAGTGTGGGGGGTGACGCTGTTATCCAGGTTACTTTCGCGGGCGTACGATTTGATAATCAGCCACAGCCCTTGCCGCGTTAGCTGCTGTCCGCGATGATTCAAGAACAGCGCCTCTTCCGCCTCATGTTTAAGCAGATGGGGCCGCCCTTTTTCCAGATATTGCCCCAGGCTGTGGGCTGTGCCGGCATCAAACGGCAGCCGCCGCCCTGCATCATCTTTCCCCGGACTATGTAACTCCTGCGCCGCCAGATCAATATCATTGACCGTCAGCGAAACCACTTCCGTGACCCGCATCCCCGTTGCGTATAGCAACGCCAGCAGCGCCGCGTCTCGTAAATGCTTCGGCGTTTGCTCTCCCCTGTCTATAGGCGCTTGCAGCAATTTCTCCACGGCTTCGCTAGAAAGCGTCACCGGCAGCCGTTTTTCCACCCTGGGCGAATCAATCCCCGCCGTTGGGTCGCTCTGGATGCTCTCCCGCGCCAGCAAATGATGAAAGAACGATTTAATAGCTGCCACCTTGCGCGCCACAGTGGAAGAGGCGTAATCCCCATTCTTCATACTCTCTACATACGCCGTCACAATTTCCAGAGTAACCTCGTCCCAGCCTGCCACCTGGTGGGGCGCCTGCATCAAGAAACTCATAAACTGTCCCAGGTCATTCTTATAAGCCGCCGTCGTATTTTCCGAATACTGCCGTTCAGCTTGCAGAAGTTCCAAAAAGGTCGCTAGCTGCTCTTCCATGGCAAATTCCTTGAACTGAAGCCAGACAAAGTACACACCTCAAATTTTCGTGTAGCCGCAAATAGACAGGATGTGAATTGATTATGTCAGAAAAAAGCTAACTGGCATTATAGCATTACTTTTCATAAGATCAACTTCAATCAACATAACAGCAGCGACAGGCAGGGGTATGGCGAGGGAGGGGGATGGTCAGCCTTCCCCCAAAACGCCGCTGCCATTTCCTGTTTTGGGGGAACTACTTAGCCCGTTGCCTGAGCTTGTCGCAGGCAACACGGGCTGCGACAGGCTCAGCCCACGCGAAGGTTAATAGTTACGTTTTGGGTGGTGGAATATGCCAATCTCTGATATGATCCTCCCGCTGTTGGTGCTGCTTTCCCGCCAGCCCGACAGACACCCATCCCACAACAGGAGTAAATATGCCTTCCACACAACCTGAACGCATCTTGATTGCCGGCGCTGCCGGACGCGACTTCCACGACTTCAACACCGTCTTTCGCCACGACCCCCAATACCAGGTCGTCGCCTTCACCGCTACCCAAATCCCCAACATTGACGACCGTCGCTATCCCCCTGAACTGGCTGGCAGCCTCTACCCTGCCGGCATTCCCATCTACGCCGAATCCCGCCTGGAAGAACTCATCCACACCCTCGCCGTCAACCAGGTTATCTTCTCCTACTCCGACGTTTCCCACGAAACCGTCATGCACCTGGCTTCCCGCGCCCTGGCCGCCGGCGCCGACTTTCGCCTGCTCGGCCCCCAGCGCACCATGCTCAAATCCAGCAAACCCGTCGTCTCCATTGGCGCCGTTCGCACCGGCTGCGGCAAGAGCCAGACCTCCCGCCACATCGTCCGCACCCTCAAAGCGATGGGCTACGCCCGCGTCGTCGCCGTCCGCCACCCCATGCCCTATGGCAACCTGGTAGCCCAGGCCGTGCAGCGCTTTGCCACCTACGAAGACATGACCCGCTACGATTGCACCATTGAAGAGCGCGAAGAATACGAACCCTATGTGGCCATGGGCGCCGTGATTTATGCCGGCGTGGACTACGAAGCGATCCTGCGCCAGGCCGAAGCCGAAGCCGACATCATCGTCTGGGACGGCGGCAACAACGACGTCCCCTTCTTCCGCTCCGATTTTCACGTCGTCGTCACCGACCCCCACCGCCCCGGTCACGAACTCCGCTACCACCCCGGCGAAGCCAATCTACGCATGGCAGACGCCGTCGTCATCAACAAAGTAGACACCGCCGACTACGACAACGTCATCGCTGTCCAGCAAAACATCCGCCGCGTCAACGCCAACGCCCCCATTGTCAAAGCCGCTTCCCCCATTTTTGTGGATGACCCATCCGCCATTCGCGGCAAGAATGTCCTGGTCGTCGAAGATGGCCCCACCCTGACCCACGGCGAAATGGCTTACGGCGCCGGCGTCGTCGCCGCCCGCTCCTTTGATGCCGCCGCCATCATTGACCCCCGCCCCTACGCCGTCCGCTCCATAGCGGCTACTTATGCCAAATATCCATCAACGGGACCGGTTCTGCCGGCAATGGGCTACGGCAGCGAACAAATGGCAGACCTGGCTGAAACCATCAACAACACCCCCGCCGACCTCGTCATCATCGCCACCCCCATAGACCTGGGCCGCCTCATTGACATCAACATCCCCAACCAGCGCGTCCGCTACGAACTCCAATCCATCGGCCAACCCACCCTCGCCGAACTCCTGCAAGCCAAATTTGGACGCTAAAAAACAAACTTTACCGCCAAGACGCCA
>CAYQYJ010000375.1:0-2063 GCA_964421605.1 uncultured Ardenticatenaceae bacterium
CCGGATTTCCCGATGGCAAACTGCGTTTGACAATGGTGCCCAGCCTGTTCTTTAGTGATTTGCTGCCCATTATTGACAACCTGGCGGAACTCAAGGTAACGTTGTATGCGTTTTGGGCATTATCGCAGAAGGAAGGACAGGTACGTTATTTGCGTCTGACCGATTTTCTGAACGATACCGTTTTGTTGTCGGGATTGGGCAGCAATCCTACTGTGGCGGCGCAAACGTTGGCGGATGGCATCGAACGGGCGGTGGCGCGCGGCACATTTTTGCACATTAACGTCGAAAGCGCCGATGGGCACATGGATCTCTATTTTCTCAACAGCGAAAAAGGACGCGCCGCTGTGGAGGGGATAACGCGCGGCGAATGGCGACCCGGCGGGCATGATGAAGGTCCCATCACTCTGTTGGTGGAACGGCCCAACATCTTTGTGTTGTATGAGCAGAACATTGGGCCTCTGACGCCGCTGATTGCCGATGAATTGCGAGACGCCGAGCAGATGTTTTCACCCGCCTGGGTGGTGGAAGCCATTCAATTGGCTGTGGAGAATAATGTGCGTAAGTGGCGCTACGTTTTGAGTATTTTGGAACGATGGCGACAAGAAGGTAAACAGGATGGAATCAGCCGCCGAGATTCTGCGCAAACGCTTCGAAAACAAATCCCTGATGAATTCAAAGACATCGTCAAACGGTGATGCTGCGGCTCCGGTTGAGGGCGCCGAACTCCCCGCCGGCGGACAGCCCGATTGCCCGCGCTGCGGCGGAATGGGTTTTATCATCCCCGACGTGCCGCCGATCCATCCCAGTTTTGGGCGGGCTGTGGCTTGCGACTGCCGCGCTGCCCTGTTGGAAGTAGAGCGGCATGAGCGGCTGCTGAAAATGAGCCAGTTAGGGGCATTGGCGGATTGTACTTTTGACAGCTTCCTGCCCACCGGGCATGGGCTGACGCCCACGAAGCAGCGCAACTTAAAGGGCGCCTTTGACGTCTGCCTGGCTTATGCGCAAGAGCCAACAGGCTGGCTGGTGCTAAAGGGGGGATATGGCTGCGGCAAGACGCACCTGGCGGCGGCGATTGCCAACTATTGCCTCGACCGGGGGCGACCGGTGTTGTTCATCAATACGCCTGACCTGCTGGATCATCTGCGGGCGGCGTACAGTCCGAATGCGGATTCCACTTATGACGAGCGTTTTGAGCAAGTGCGCAACGCCTCGCTGCTCATTTTGGATGACCTGGGGACGCAAAGCAATACGGAATGGGCGCAAGAAAAGCTGTACCAGATTTTCAACCACCGTTATAACACGCGGCTGCCAACTGTGATTACCACCAACCAGGAGTTGGAATCCGTTGAGATTCGCATCCAGTCGCGCATGGTAGACCCCAGCCTGGTGCAGATCGTGCACATTGCAGCGCCTGACTTTCGGCGGGCGGGCGTGGCGCAGGATCAATCTGACCTGTCTACGCTGAATTTGCACATGGACAAAACGCTGGATAATTTTAGCCTGCGCGAAAATGAACTGCCGCGCGCTGAATCGGAAAACTTGCGGCGGGCGCTGGAGACGGCGCGCGCCTATGCGGAAAACCCTAAGGATTGGCTGGTGTTTAACAGCGTGGGGTATGGCAATGGCAAGACACATCTGGCCGCGGCTATTGCCAACCATGCCGCGCGCAGCGGCGAGGCGGTCTTGTTTGTGCTGGTGCCAGATTTGCTGGATCATTTGCGCGCCTCGTTTAATCCAGCCAGCGGCGTGCGCTACGACCAGCGGTTTGACGAAATCAAGAAAGCGCCTTTGTTGGTGCTGGATGATTTGGGGACGGAGAGCGCCACTGCCTGGGCGCGGGAGAAGCTGTACCAGTTGTTTAACTACCGCTACAATGCGCGCCTGCCCACAGTCATTACGACGGCTACGCCCATTGAGGAGATTGACCCGCGACTGGCGACGCGAATGCTGGATGGCAGCCGCTGCACATTTTTTGTGCTGGAAGTTCCCAGTTATCGCGGCGGAGTCAAACCAAAGAGCAGCAGCCGGGCGCGGCGGAAGTGAGGGGGAATTTAACTTTGCTG
>CAYQYJ010000375.1:2163-4158 GCA_964421605.1 uncultured Ardenticatenaceae bacterium
CTACGGGGATGGGATGAGGATTTGTTCGCCGGCGACAATCTGGTTGGGATTGGTCAGGCCATTCAGGGTCAAAATAGCTTCGATGGTGACGCCATAGGTTTCGGCTATTTTGGTCAGGTTTTCGCCGGGCTGGATGGTGTGGACGCGGGGCGTGGCGGATGGCTCTGCGGTGGGAGCGGTAGTAGGGGGAATGGGGGCTGCCGGCATTTCCGTAGCAGTTGTAGTGGCTGTAGGCAGCGGCGCAGCGGTGGCGGTGGGCAGGGGGGTGAGGAAGTCGCCGACGACTGCCGGCACAATCTGCCCAAAGACCAGTGGACGCGCGAGGAGCATGACCAGAACCACGCCAGCCAGGATCACCACCAGGACCATAAACTTGAGCAGATCGCTCCATTTGCTGCTGCTGCTTTCCATGCGCAACCCTCCAGGCTATTGGACAATTCAGCGAATTGTCCCACTTCTGTTTAATACACCTTCTGACCAGGCACGACACCGAACGGCGACAGGCAGAAGTTTAACACAACGGCGGAAAAGAGCGCAATGACCGGACAGCCCTATTCAGCCAGGGCGGACAGAGCTTCATCCAGGGGTTGGTCGCTGGTGGAATCTTGCGACAGCACCCAATCAATGATAGGCTGCCGCCAGTCTACGGCGGTGTTGTACCCATCCGGGTCAAAGCGGGCCAGTTCATCCAGCCCATCGCCGCCAGCGTAGAGGAAATCGGTGACCAGGACGTGGTAGGCTGCATCGGGGTCCAGGCGCTGCCCGGTTTGGGCGACGACCCAACCGCCCTGATGGGCGCGCAAACCGCCAAAAGTCAACTGGCTTTGGGAGAGCAACTGCATAAGCTGGCTGCCGCTGATTTGCAGTTCTACCAGCACATTGTCGAAAGGGAGCACGCCAATAATGTGCGCCAGCGTTAAATCGCCGGGAGGAATGTCAGCGCGGATGCCGCCGCGATTGGTGATAGCCACGTCGGCGGCGGGGTAGCTGAGCAGCCAGGTTTCGGTGATCAGGGATTCCATGAGGGGGCTGCGGCGGGGAATGCCGGCATTCGTATACCCAATCGTCTGATTTAGTTCCGCGTCAGCTTCGTCGCGCCAGCGGTCAACCACAGCTTGCATGGCCGCGTCAGGCGCGGCGCCCTGGTTCAGAGCCACGCCAAACTCGCTGCGGACCACGGCTGCCGTGTCTGTATCGAAAGTGAGCGTGGCGCGGGCATAGCTGGTGAGGTGATACCCCCCGCCAAGCAGCACGATGCCATTGACCTCTCTGGCAAACAGTTCGTTGCAGTGCCCGCCGCCCATCAAAGCGATCTCCAGGTCGCCTACGCGCCGCGCCAGGGATTCGAGTTCTGCCTGGCAAACGTGGGCGGGCACGACGATCATCTCCGCGCCCGCCTGCCTGACTTCGGGCACTATCTGGCGCAGCGTCTGCTCGTAATCCTGGAATACGAACTGGCTGACGTTAACGGGGTTGGTGGTGATGGGGGTGCTGGTGGTGGTCAGGCCAATGATGCCCACGTGGATGTCGTTGACGGTGATCAGGGTGTAGGGTTGGATGCCGGCATCCCGCGGCGTCTGCCCACTTGCTTTATCGCGGATATTGGCGCTGACGAACGGGAAAGCGGAGGCTGCGGCGCGCCGCTGCAACGCCGCCAGACCAAAATCAAACTCATGGTTGCCCACGGCGGCGGCGGCGTACGGGATCAAGTTCATGACCTCAGCCATGCTTTCCCCTTGAAACCAGGTAGAAATGGCTGGGCCTGTCCACATGTCGCCGCCGCTGAGGATGAGAAAGCCAGCATCTGGCTGGTATCCCTCCTTTTCGCGCCAGAGGGTGAGTAAATTGGCTGCCCCCTGACCAGGCTCCACGCCCTCCATCCAGCCATGTTCATCGTTGGTATACAGGATGGTGAGGGTGCGGATGGCAGACTCGTTGCTTGCGGTAGAGGCGACAACAGCGTCAGGTGAGCTGCTGGCGACCGCCGTCGCGCCT
>CAYQYJ010000376.1:0-4153 GCA_964421605.1 uncultured Ardenticatenaceae bacterium
CAGGCCAGTTCAGCGGCCCCAGCGCCCGAATCTCTTCCACCAGCGTCGTAATCTCTTTCGCCAGGCGCACCCCCTCCGCCGCGCTGGCCCACACCAGCTTCACCCGTTCCGGCTCAATGCCCATTTGCGCCAGCGTGCGCCGCAGCAGCAGATAGCGGCGTAAAGCTTTGTAGTTTTGCTCCAGGTAGTGGCACTCGCCCGGATGGCAGCCGGTGATCATCACCCCATCCGCCCCTTCCGCCAGCGCTTTCAGCACAAAAGTGGGGTCTATGCGGCCGGAACACATCAGGCGAATAAGGCGGATATTGGGCGGGTATTTGACCCGCGCCGTGCCCGCCAGGTCGGCGGCGCGATAACTGCACCAGTTGCACGTAAAGCCGATGATGACGGGTTCAAATTGGTCGCTCATCACAATGCTCCTTTTACGCCGTCGCCATATCCAGCAGATTGGCGCGGCTGAACATTAGCAGGCCCTCGATCTGGGATAGGATTTGTTCGTTGCTAAAGCCAGTACCGCTGATCGCGCCCGCCGGGCAGGCGGCTACACAAGTGCCGCACCCCTGGCACAGCGCATGGTTAATCTCCGTCACCATCAGGTCTTCGTGGAAGATAATGGCGTTGAACGGGCATAGATTATTGCAAATGCGACAGCCAGAGCACTTCTGAGCGTCCACCGTGGCCCGCACCGGCTCCAGTTCGATTTCCCCTTTGCCGATCCGGCTGAGGACGCGGGCCGCCGCCGCTGCCCCTTGCGCCACGCTGGCTGGAATGTCTTTGGGTCCCTGCGCCGCGCCCGCAATGAAAATGCCTTCGGTCATGGTGGAGACGGGGTCCAACTTGGGGTGTTTTTCAATAAACCAGCCATTGGCGCTGCAAGAGATGCCAAAAGTCTTGGCCACCTGGCTGGAATCGGCGCGCGGCTCCAGACCGGCGGCCAGGACGACCATGTCCACTGGTATGCGCCGCTGCTTGCCCGCCAGCGTATCTTCCGCCTGCACAATGAGCTTGCCTTCTTCCCCCGGCATTCGCGCCGCATCCGTCACTTCCGCTACCCGCCCGCGCACAAACAGCGCGCCTTCTTCCAACAGTCGCTGATAGAACTCATCATACTCTTTGAACGCTGTGCGCATGTCAATGTAGAAGTTGTACACTTTGGCCCCGGTGCGTTCTTTGACCAGGTGGGCAAACTTGAGGCTGGCCATGCAGCAGATGACGGAGCAGTAGTTGTTGTAATGGCGGTCGCGGCTGCCCACGCAGTGAACAATGGCTACCGATTGGGGTGTAGTCACGCCGTCGCGCAGCACAATAGCGCCATTGGTGGGGCCGGCAGCATTACACATCCGCTCAAACTCAATGCTGGTGAAGACGTTAGCCAGCCGGCCATAGCCGTACTGTGGAATGCGACGAGCGTCAAACACGTCGAATCCGGTGGCCAGGATGATGTTGCCCACTGTGACCGTGCGGTACTTCTCTTGCTGCGAGAAGTCAATGGCGTTCGTGGGGCACAACTTTTCACAGGCGCGACATTTACCATTCTGGAAGAACGTGCAGTTTTCCGTGTCAATCACCGGGTATTTGGGCACAGCCTGGGCAAACGGCGTATAAACCGCCTTGCGGTAGCCCAGACCCGCTTCAAATACGTCGTCAATCACCTTCTTGGGGCATTTCTCCCAGCAGATGCCGCAGCCCGTACATAAATCTGTGTTCACGTAGCGCGGCTTTTCTTTAATGGTTACGGTGAAGTTGCCCACGTACCCATCCACCCGTTCCACTTCGCTCCAGGTGAGGAGCTCAATGTTAGGATGGGCGCCAGCGGTGACCATTTTGGGCGTCAGGATACAGGCGGCGCAGTCGAGGGTAGGGAAGGTCTTGTCAAACTGCGCCATATGGCCGCCAATCGAGGGTTCTCGCTCCACCAGGTAGACTTTGTTACCGGAGTCAGCGATCTCCAGGGCGGCTTGAATGCCGGCAATTCCGCCCCCCACCACCAACGTATCAGGATGAATGGGCACATGCAGCGGCTCCAGTGGTTCATTCTCAATCACCCGCTCCACGCCGCCGGCGATCACCGCCTTGGCTTTAGCGGTGGCTTCCGCTTTGTCCGTGTGTACCCAGGAGACCTGCTCCCGAATCGAAACCAACTCACACAGATATGGATTTAGTCCGCTGCGGTGGCATGCCCCGCGAAAAGTCTGTTCGTGTAAATGCGGCGAGCAGGCAGCCACCACCACCCGCGTCAGCTTTTCATTTTCAATGTCCCGTTCAATCAATTCTTGCCCCAGGCTGGAACACATGAACTTATAATCGCGGGAAACGACCACGCCATCATCCCCCAAAGCCGCCTTTGCCCACACAGCCACATCTTCCACATCTACGGTGGCGGAAATGTTGCTGCCGCAGTGGCAAACGTAAACGCCAATGCGCTCCTGCTGCTCGTCTGGATTTTTCGCTTGACCGGTCATTTGACATCCTCCGCATCTACTGGCATACGCGGCATGGGCAGGCTGGGATCATCCTTCCGCCGCCGCGCCGCAGGCGCGACCGGTGCGGCTGGCGCTGCCGGCTCTGCCGCCGCCGGTTCTGCCGGCGTTTCCACCCCAATTTTCGCCAGCGCCGCCGCCGCGCTCACAAACTCCCGCCCCAACCCCAACTCCGCCGCTTCATGCCCAAACGCCAGACCCATTAATTGCGTAAAGTACAGAATGGGCAGGTGATAATCCGTCTTGAAATGGCGATTGGTATCTTCCTGATACGCATCCAGGTTAAGCTGGCACATCGGGCACAGCGTCACCATCACGTCTGCCCGGTATTGGTCGGCGGCATCCAGCAGCCGCCGGATTAACTCGTAAGCCACCGCCGGGCTGATTTGCGTCATATGTCCGCCGCAGCAGTGCGTTTTTAGCGGATAATCAATCACCTCCGCCCCCAACGCTTGCAACAACTTATCCATTGAATGCGGATATTCCGGGCTGTTAAACCGGTTGTCTGGATCCGGGCGCACAATCATGCAGCCATAGTAAGGCGCCACCCGCAGCCCTTTCAGGGGCTTGACCACCCGCTGTTTGATGGCTTCCAATCCCACGTCGTTGTAGATGATGTCCAGCAGATGGCGTACCTGGATTGCCCCGGCGTCGTAATGCAGCCCCCCCGCCGCCAGCGCCTGGTTAATTTGCTCGTTTAGCGTGCTATCCTGCCGCATATACTTATCCGTCTTTGCCAGATTCAGGTAACACGCGCTGCACGCCGCCGCCAGCACGTGGCTGCCATTCGCTTGTTGTTCCGCCAACGCCAGATTCCGACCAATCAAGGCGTATGCCGGCAGTCGCGCCACCGAGAAATACTCCGTCGCCCCGCAGCAGTTCCAATCCTGCACTTCATCCAGGACCATGCCGATGTCCTGCCGGATTGCCAACAGCGAATCCAGGTAAGGACGCGCCGAGCGCTGCATTGAGCAGCCTGGATAAAAGAGATAACTGTTCATGCTGCTGCCTCCACTTCCCTGGCCCGCTGCAAAATAGCCTGTAGCTGACCGATGTTCTCAATCTTCTGCGGCGTCAAATCCAGCCGCCCGCGCGTAAACATGCCCAACCCCATCTGCGCTTTCCCCATCAGCTTCAACGGTTGGTGGCGTAGATAATGCCGCGTCGCCAGACCCAGTTCAAAGCTGCGCCCATAATTCTCCACGTTACTGATAAACCCCTGCGAGAAATCCGGCGCCGTCCTGTCTTCATACAGGTTAGCGGTAATCGCCATGTTTTTAAGCGTATACATGATGTCGGTGATATGGATTTCCTGCGGACAGCGCACCACGCAAAAATAGCAGGAAACGCAGTACCACGGCGTATTACTCGCCAGCACCGCTTCTTCCATATCCGCCCGAATCATGGCAAAAATCTGGCGCGGGCTATAATCCATGTCTGTTCCCGACGGGCAGGAGCCGCCGCATGTGCCGCATTGAATACACATATCCAGCCGGGAATCGCCTGGCGTAGCCCGCACCACCCGCTCCAGGAAACTGAGAGACTCTGCCGCTGGTGAATAAGTGACGGTGGACAAGGGACACCTCCAAAAAAAAGGACTCCTGGCCCCGCCTGGAATCCTTTCACATACTGGTTACCTGAACACACCCACCTCGCCGCCACATCCGTGGCTG
>CAYQYJ010000377.1:0-4150 GCA_964421605.1 uncultured Ardenticatenaceae bacterium
TTCTGCACGCCTGCTTCGCGCAGGCGGTCGCCATATTGCGCCTGGTAAAAGGCTTTGTATTCGCCGCTCTTGATTTTGCGCCACCACCATTCGTTTTCCACGTACCAGCGGGCCGTTTTCCTGATGGCTTCTTCGGGCGTATGCTGCGGTTGCCACCCTAGCGCCTTGATCTTGTCCACGTTCAGGCTGTAGCGGCGGTCGTGACCCGGACGGTCGCGCACGTGCACTAACAGGTCGCGCGGACGCTGCAGCGCCTCCAGCAAAATTTCCACCATGCGCAGGTTTTCCATTTCCTGGCCTGTGCCCACGTTGTAGGTTTCGCCCAACGCGCCCTGATGCAGCACCAGGTCAATGGCGGCGCAGTGGTCTATGACGTATTGGTAATCCCGTTTTTGCCGCCCGTCGCCATAAACAGGCAGTGGTTCTTCGTCAATGGCATTGGTGGCAAACAGCGGCACGACTTTTTCCGGGTATTGGTAGGGGCCAATGTTGTTGGCGCCGCGGGTGATGGTGACGGGCAGGTTGTAGGTGACGAAATAGGCGTTGACCATCAGGTCGGCGCTGGCTTTGCTGGCGGCGTAGGGGCTGCGGGGGGCCAGGTTGTCTGTCTCGACGCTGGCGTGGCCTTCGGGGACGTGCCCGTACACTTCGTCGGTGGAGATTTGATGATACCGTTCCAGGTTGAACTGGCGGGCGGCTTCTAGCAGCACATATGTGCCGTAGACGTCTGTCTGGATGAAGGCGTCGGGGGCCAGGATAGAACGATCTACATGCGTTTCGGCGGCGAAGTTGACAATGGCGTCTATCTGATGCTGTTGCATAGCGGCGGCTACAGCCGCGGCGTCGCAGATGTCGCCTTTGACAAAGTGGTAGCGGGGGTTGTCGGCTACGTCGCGCAGGTTGTCGAGATTGCCGGCATACGTCAGCTTATCATAGACGACAATGTGGTAGTCGGGGTATTTGTCGAGCATGTAATGGACAAAATTAGCGCCGATAAAACCGGCGCCGCCTGTCACCAGTAAATTTTTCAAAGGGTTCCTCGCTCATCATCTGGTATATGACGCAATGCGTCTATATCTTGATTTTATCGCAAGCAGATTTTTCAGCCAATGCCGCCCTTTATGCTATAATGTGCCCATCACCCAACCAACATAGAAGGAGGACGGCCATGAGCACCCACAATTATTTGTTTGTCAGCGACCTGCATCTGAGTGAAGGGCGCGATCCAGAAACGGGATTGCTTTCCCCCAATGAGGATTTTTTCCACGACGACGCTTTTGCCCGTTTTCTGGTTTACCATACTAACTTAAGCCGGCTGCCTGAATCCGCGCCCCATTACCGCCGGCCGTGGAAGCTGGTGATTAACGGGGATTTTTTCGACTTTTTGCAGGTGACGAAATTGCCGGCAGAAGGAGACGAACTGGAGGCGGTGCGCGGCGTGCGTTCTCATCGAGAGTTGAGCGCAAACGAACAGGAGTATGGCCTGGGCACGCGCAGCGCGGAAATTGTGTGGAAATTGGAGCAGATTGAGCGGGGCCATCCTGTTTTCTTCCAGGCATTGGGCTGGTTTCTGGCTCATCCTGAGTACGAACTCGTCATTTTGAAAGGGAACCACGACGTGGAAGTCTATTGGCCGGCGGTGCAGGCGCGGATGCGCTCATTGGTTGCCGCCGCCTACGCCAACTGGCGGGCAGCCTATGAGCAGGGGGAACGGCATGATGCGTTTTTGCCCTGGCATGACGGTTTGCATGAGTCGCTGGCGGATATAGTCTCTACTCGCATTCAGTTTCCTCTCTGGTTTTATTACGAACCTGGTTTGTTTTTTGTGGAGCATGGCAACCAATACGAGCCGCCGAACGCTTTCACTGATTTCCTGGCGCCTTTGCTGCCGGATAAGCCTGATTTGATTGAACTGCCGGCCGGTTCCTTCTTCGTGCGTTACTTCTTTAATAAGGTGGAGCAGGTGCACCCGTTTGCCGACAACATCAAGCCGATTGCCCGCTACATTCGTTGGGCGCTGGATGAGGCGCCAGTAGACACACTGCAGATGGTCATCCGGCAGCGGCGCACCATCGTGCGCAGCCTGCGCAGCCTGTTACAGAAGAAGGCAGACCCAATCAAAGGGATGCCTGGGGAGTTGAAACATGCTATTTCTACCAAAGAAAGCGGGAGCTTGCCGCTGCACCGCGAACGATGGCAGCAGTTGATGGATATTCGCGACGGTATGCACGAAGCGGCGAGCCGGGTTGGGAATAATACCACGCTGGCGACGACTGGTTCTTTGGGTTTGAACGTCACTTTTACGGCGGCCGCTTTGGCGGCGCTGCGCGCTTTTGTACGCGGCGAATGGCGCATTCTGGGGTGGAGTTTGTTAGGGGCAAGCGGCTCTTTTGTGGGCAAGACGCTGCTGACACAGCAGTTGAATAAGTTTGATTCGCTGGTGTCGTTGCGCCATGTGGCGGAGCAGATATGCGAGGCTTTTAATAAGCCCGACAGCCAGGCGCAGGTGGCGGCTGTGCCTTACTACGTGTTTGGTCACGACCATCACGCCTGGCTGCAAGAGTTGACCCGCTTTGCGGGCGCGCAGCCGCCGTTTCGCCAATGGTATGTGAATACGGGCGCGTGGCTGCCCTCGTTTAGTGACAGCGAGCGGTTGACGCGCAGCGACGTGCAGTTGACGTTCTTCCGGCTGATTCCCAACAAGCCGGGTGGGAGTGGGCAGACGCCTGAACTGCTAGAGTGGCTCCCCGCCGCCGACCGTCCCCAACCAGTACGTTTGCTTTAGCGGGCGGTTTATGGGGTAACTATCTGGCGCGCATGGCATTCCCAATTTTCTCAAGGTAAACGATTTTGGAAAATCGTTTTACGCGCCAGCGTCAATTGGAAATTCACCCAATCCCCATACTCTATTTAGACAGGGCGGCGGCGCTTTGCCATTGGCGATTGTGATAGAGCAGGGGCATCAAGGTGGCGTCGGTGGCGTAGGCGGCAACGACTTCGCCGACGAAGATGGAGTGATCGCCGCCATCGTATATTTGCCAGATTTTGCAGTCGAGCCAGGCCAGGCAGTCTGGCAGCAGCGGGGAGCCGGTGACGGCGGTGTGCACGTCAATGCCGGCAAACCGGTCTTTTATTTCTGGGTGCATGCCGGCAAACCGCTGCCCCCAATCAAGCTGATCCGCGCTGAGCAAATTTACGGAGAAAGCGCCATATTCGCTGATAGCCTTGTGTGTAAACAACTGCTTGCCGAAACAGACCAGGACCAATGGCGGCTCCAGGCTAAGGCTGGCAAAGGAACTGGCGGTGACGCCAATGCGGTGTTCTTGATACATCGTGGTCACCACGGTGACGCCAGAGGCAAACTGGGCGAGCGCTTTCTTGAATTGGTTGGGATTAACCACAGTAACTTCTACCTTTCGTGAAATAGACAGGACTTGCGCAGTTGCCGGAATACATAACGCTCAAAGAGTTTCATACTCTTCTGGGGCGGTGCGGAAGTCCCAACAGATTTGACGGAACCCAAGTATAACTTGAGATGGTCATTTTTCCAGGGCAATTGCCGGCGCAGACGCGCCCACAGTTGCCCTTTGGTTTTGTGCGCCTGTTTTCTATTTGCCTGCGAGATGCGTCTGCGCAGCGGGAAGGAGGGCGTAGATGTTGACGTTTACGCCTGGCGACATGAGCACATGGTCAGGAGGATGCTGGGGCAGGAGAAAACCTGCCTGGGCCAACAGCGCGCCGTCCCATTGGCTGACGCTGGCGGGTTGAATGGGGTAGGGCGTATGGTACACCTGCCCGCAAGCCAATCCGGCCCGGGTTTCGGCAAACAGGATGTACCGCTCTACCAGAAAGAATTCCAGCGTGCCGGGCTGCGCCTCAGACGGGCTGCCTTGCGGCTGGTAATGAAACACGGAGGCGCTGGTCTGGGTATGGCGCCGCTGCGTTTCATATTGAATGACGCCTGCCGCGCGCGCGGCTTTCATGCGGGCATGGAAGTATGGCAGCTTGAAAAAGGTGCGGGCGACGAAGACAGCCAGCCACTGGCTGGCGTCCAGCGAATAGAACCAGACGCCGGGCGTACCGTTTTTGTCATAAACGTAGGTGCGGACGTTGGTTTCCAGAAAGTTGGAGATGCCGGGAACTGCCGGCA
>CAYQYJ010000378.1:0-4145 GCA_964421605.1 uncultured Ardenticatenaceae bacterium
TTTACCGGATTATTTTCTTGAACCTCAAAAGCGGTTACTACAAACCCCAATCGCCCAGTTATTTACGGACAGTTAATCAAGTGTTACCGCGACAACAATTGCAATGGGGAGCCTTTTTAAGCAATTATAGGTATAACATACACCCCCGCCGCCGTGTGTGAAGACCCTGTGAAAACCTTCTCCCCAATAGCCCATACTTACTATCATCCCCATCCCCTATTGACTTGACATAGTATATCCCCATGCTAAACTGACAACGCATGGATAACCGACGCGACGTACGTCATAGGGTATACGATGTTTCATAGGCTGCGACAGGGCATGGCGCAACGGCTGAGCCGGCTGTGGGCGCGTCTGTTTCCGGTGGAAAGAATGCCGGCATTCCTCCTGACCGCCTGGTCCTTCCTGCGCCGCCTCCTGGGTTGGCTGTGGCGTCCCCTTGGCTGGCTGCTGCGCCCCTTTGTCGCTCTCGCCCGCGCCGCCTGGCGCTTTCTAGGTCGCCTGGGGTTAGCCCTACGCAATCTACTGCGCTGGTTCATCTGGCAGCCCCTCTGGTTGGTGGCCACCCCCCTGCGCTGGCTCTACCGCTTCCTGCTGCTCCCCCTCCTGCTTCGCCCCTTATGGCAATACCTGATAGCCCCTCTGGGACGACACATGCGCGCCTGGCTGCGTCTGCGCTGGCAGGCTGGCGCCCCCGCCCGCCGCCGCTGGCAGCGACGTTGGGCTTCGCAGCGCGCCATCTTCCTGGCTCGCCTGCGCCTGCGTTTGCGCCGCCCCAAGCCCCCCACCGACGCCATTTACGTAGCCGACGCCAACACCGGACTGAGCTACAAAGCCGCGCTGGGGCGGCAGCGGCGGCAGGCTCGCCTGCGCCTGGTGCGCATTGCTTCCGCCCTGATCGCCGTTAACCTGGTACTGGTAGGGTTGGGTTCCATGATGACGTCCGGTCCCGTCCCTTCCTTAGCCAGCGCCCTACCAGCGGCCGCCACCATTACCCCACTCCCGGCCACCGCTGCCGCTACCGCCACCGCCTCCCCTCCCTCTACTGCCACGCCCCTGCCCCCCACCGCCACTTTCATGCCGCCGCCCCTGCCCACCATTGCCCTTTCCCCCTGGCCCACGCCCGATTTACTCAGCGGCGGCAGCCTGCTCTTTACCATGCGCCAGAATGGCAACAGCGACATTTATGCCCTGACCGTAGGACAGTCGCGCCCCATTCGCCTCACCAGCCACCCCGCCCCAGACCGCGACCCCGCCTGGAGTCCCGACGGGTCCCAAATCGCCTTTGCTTCCCACCGCGACGGCAATTGGGACATCTACGTGCTAGACTTGCGGTTGGCGCAGGTGCGCCGCATCACCCATGATCCCACATTTGATGCGGGCCCCGGTTGGTCGCCTGACGGGCAATGGCTGGTCTATGAATCTTACGGCAGCGGCAACCTGGACATTTACATCACCCGCGCCGATGGCAGCGGGCAGCCCATCCAGTTAACCCGCCATGTTGCCCCCGATTTCGCGCCAGTCTGGTCGCCTGGCGGTCGCCACATCGCCTTTACAAGCTGGCGCACAGGCAACAAAGACATCTTCATCATGCCCCTGGACGGGGCGCAAGATGCGGCAGCCGTAAACATAACCCAGTCGCCAGACAGGCACGAAGATCACCCCCGATTCAGTCCTGACGGCGAATCGTTGGCGTTTGACGACAACAGCAGCGGCTTTGACCTGGTATACGAAACCGCCCTGGCGCAATATGCCCCCGATGGCTCCCCATCTAGCCTGGGGCAGGGGCGGCAGCCCACCTGGTCGCCAGATGGTCGCGCCATTCTGTACGTGCATGAAGTCAACGGGCAAACTTATTTAATTGCCGGCAACACCGCCGCCTGGAACATCGCCCCACAAGCGTTTACTGCCGCTGGATTGATCGAAGACCCGTTCTGGTCTGCCGCTCGCCTGCCGGCAAACCTGGCGGCCCGCCTGCCCGACGAAGGCGAAGATGTCCCGCTCTTTAACGAAGTTGTCAGCCCATCCGAAACAACGGCCCCGCCCTATTTGCTCCAGCCGGTAGCCGTGCGCGCCCCCTCCCCTTACCTGAGCGACCGCGTGAACGACTCTTTCAACGCCTTGCAAGCGCGCGTGCAGCAAGAAGCCGGCTTCGATTTCCTGGCGCAACTGGACAACATGTTTGAGCCGCTGTCCGCGCAGCCGCTGCCCGGCCAAAGCCGTTACACCTGGAACAAAGCTGGACGCGCTTTTGACCTTAGCTATCGCCCCGTACTCTCATTTGATCCCCAAATGGAAATACTGCGACAGGATCGCGGCTATCAGGTGTTCTGGCGCGTCATGGTCAAAGCGGCGGCGCAGGACGGCACGCAAGGCGAACCGCTGCGCGAGCTCCCCTGGGACTTTCGCGCCCGCTATGGTCAGGATGCCCGTTATTACGATGAAGGGGGCAAGTGGAAAGAAGCGATTCCTGCCGGCTACTACGTGGATCTGACCGCGCTGGCGGCAGACTACGGCTGGCAGCGCGTCCCCGCCGACACAGCCTGGCGCACCTATTTCCCCAGCATCCGCTTCTGGCGCTTTGAAAAGACGGACGGTTTGACCTGGAGCGCCGCCATGACCGAGTTATATCCGGCGCAAGAACTGCTAGACGCCTTTGGCGAGCTTCCCTGACGTGCCCCCATTGCGCCGCCTGATCACAACCATACTGGCTGCCGCGCTGTTGGCTGGTTGCGCCGCCAGCCCCGAATCGCCCCCGCCCCGCCTCCTGGTTACAGCAGCCGTAATGCCCCAGGAAACAGCGCCGCCGACCCGGACGAGCGTCTCATCGCTGGCTGCCGGCAGTTTGTCCGCCAACGCCGCCGCCCTCGCCACAGCCGTTCTGCCCGCTGTCCAGATGGATGCCGCAGTCGCGGACGTTGCCCCCCTGCCGCCCACGCCCACCCTCATCCACAATGGCATCTCCCCCACAGGCATTCGCGCAGACCAGGCGGAACTGCGCTGGCCCCCCGATACCGGCCCCGCCCCCCCGCCAGACTGGCGCCCACCCCCCTACGAAGTCCCCCTTTCCCTCCACCCCGACGACCATTACTGGCTGATTCGCCCCCTGCCCTCAGGCACGCGCAACTACGACCTGGAATACTATCCTTATGGCAGCGATGTCTTGCTGCCCCAATACGCCCCTTACCGCATTCATCACGGCCTGGACTTTCCCAACCCCAGCGGCACGCCCATCCTGGCTGCCGGCAGCGGCGTAGTCGTCTGGGCCGGCCCCCTGCCCAACCCCAGCGGCGTCAACTACTACGGGAACACCGTCATCGTCCAGCATGACTGGCAGTGGCAGGGGCAAGACGTCTACACCCTGTACGCGCACACATTAGAGTTGTTTGTCGAAGTAGGCGACGACGTAGAACAGGGGCAGCTTTTAGCCGGCGTCGGCGCGTCTGGCGAAGTATCAGGCCCCCATTTACATATGGAAGTGCGCGTGGGCAACAACAACTACTTTGACACGCGCAACCCGCTGCTCTGGCTGGCCCCCTATGAGGGATGGGGCACGCTCGCCGGGCGCTTTGTGGACAATCAGGGAACCATGATCCCCGGCGCGGAAGTGCAGTTGTACCCACTAGACGGTGATACGCCCTCCCGCCGCACCCGCACCTACCAGGAAGGCGTTGACCCCGATGACGTGTGGCAGGAAAATTTCGTAGTAGCGGATTTGCCGGCAGGTCGCTACACTCTCTTCCTCTCCTTCGAAAATACCAGCTACCGCCGCACCCTGGACGTCCTGCCTGGGCGCACCAACTTCGTCGTCGTATCTGCCAACTTCACCTTTGTGCCCACCCCCACGCCCACCCCCACCTTCACCCCCACGCCCACCCTCCCCATCACCGTCACCCTGCCCATCACCTCCACCCCCACGCTGTCGCCGTAAAAAAGAGACTTCTGCGCCATACAGGGTAACACCCCATCGCCCATAAAAACGGGTATCCACCCCGCCGCGGGCGGGCTGATACCCACCCCATTGCCGCGGCAATAAAGCCCCCCCCTTTGCCATCCACCCCGCCCCCCACTGTAGGGCAATCTGTTAAATTGCCCCAAAACACCGTACAACGCGCCTGGTAACACCCCCTTAAACCGTGGCGCTC
>CAYQYJ010000379.1:0-4142 GCA_964421605.1 uncultured Ardenticatenaceae bacterium
CGCAGGGCGCGAATGTTGCGCGTGGGTGTGGTGGTCATGATGACGCAGCCGGCGCCCAACAACCAGCGGCGACCCGCTGTTTGCTGCCAGGCGTCACGGGCTTCAGCCAGCGCCGCGGCAGGCGCTTCCTGGTGCAGCGTCCAGCGAGAGACGCCACCACAAGCCGCCCCGGCAAACATCGCCAGCCCGCTGCGCAAATCAATTCCACTTTCGCGATCATGCCAGTTGACAAGCTGCACCGGATAATCGGCGACGGCCTCTAAAAATGTCTCTTCGCCGTGGACGTGGATCATGTTCAGCCATAGGTCGCTGGTCGCCGCTAGAATCTGCAGGTCATCAGGACGCCCGTAGCGGGCGTATTCGGCGGGCGAGAGATGCGTGTAGCGCGCATGTTGGATGGCATAGAAGATACCATCAATCCCGGTCTCCCTTGCCGCCTGTAAATAACGCAGCGTTGTTTCCGTAATCGTTTGCAATCCCTGCTGCACGGCGTCTGGCTGGCGGCGCAGGTGCGCCAACAAGCGCGCATCCCCCGCCAGATTCCGAGCCTGCGCCAATGGCGAAAAGATAGTAGCCAGCATGGGCGTGCCCGGCGACAGGCCCGCTTTAACCAGCCGCAGCGCGTCTAACTGCACAGCTAACATGCCCTGATCTGGCGACAGCGGGCGCAGCCGCAGCCAATCCTCTGGTTCGACCACCGCGCGGCGCGTATAGGTGCGCGTGCCCTCGATGTGTCCCTGCCACTCGTCTTGCACCCCCCAATCCCGAATGGCAAAGCTGCTGGCGGGCGATACTTTTACCAGGTCCCAATCGTAATCGCCCTGCCACTTCAGGTGGGCGGCAGCCAAAGCCGCTGCGTCCTGGTCATCGCCAGGCCAATGCCGCCATAAGGCCACCGGCGGGCGGTCAGGCGGCTGCCCCATAATCATCTGTTCTAAGCGCGTTCGTTTTTCTGTTTTCAGGCTCATTGGCGTACACTCGCTCTCTTTTAGGGGGGATTATAGGCTGTCCCTACCCTTTTACAAAACTCAGTCCTGGCAGGTTTGGGAAACCTGCCAGGACTCGCACGCCTCTCTCTGAAATACTACACGAAATTTTGGCATGTTTTATAGGGCGCAGAACGTTATGGCTTTGTTGCGTCCTGTGCTACACTAGCGGGGATGGCAAGATACAGCGCCCTTCCCATTTCAGGCCGCCCGATCCCTGTTGAACCTGCCTGGCTGCATCAGGCCAGCTACCTGTTGGAAGCGGGGCAAAGCGCCAAGACGGAGTCTACTTATCGCAGCGGTTTGCGGCTTTTTGCGGACTGGTTGCAGCACTTTGGCCGGGATGGGTATGCGCCAGAGCAGACGTGGCCGCTGTCGCCGGCGCAGTTGACGCAGCCGACGGTGTTGCAATTTCGTAGCTGGCTGCTGGCGAACCGCTCGCGGGCGACTGTGACCACTTATATGGCGGCGGTGATGGGGTATCTGTTCTTTCTGGATGGGTTGGATTTGCTGCCGGCATCTATCCGTCTGGGCAAGTTACAGCGGCAGATGCAGCGGCGGCAGGTGGAACGCAGCCAGGCAGAAAGCGTGATTGACCTGGATGAGGCGCGGCAGGCGATGCCGCGTATCGTGGCGTACTATGATGGGCTGCCGCTGCCGCCGCAGAATGACCCGTTTAACCGCCGCCTGTCCCTGCTGCGCGACCGCGCCCTGGTACATGTCCTGTACGCCACCGCCGCCCGCCTGTCGGAGGTGATCACCCTCAACCGCAGCAACGTGGCGCAAGGGAACGCCGCCTACGCTACGGTAACGGGCAAAGGGGCTAAACCGCGCACGATTTATGTCCGTCCGCACGCGCAGCAAGCCATCCGCGCTTACCTGGCGGAACGACGCGACGCCAATCCGGCGCTGTTTGTGGCGCACAGCCGCAATGCCGGCAGCGCCCGCCTCTCCAAAACCTCAGCGCACAACGTCGTCAAAAAAGCGGTCACAGCCCTGAAACTGGAAAGCTCGCTGTCTGCCCACGACTTCCGCCATTACCGCGCTACGCAACTGCTGCGCGCCGGCATGCCCCTGGAAGTTGTGCAAGAGTTCCTGGGGCACGCGGACATCTCCACCACGCGCGGCATCTATGCCCCGGTGCTGGGGACGCACATCATTAGCGAATGGCTGGATAACGTAGACCAGTCGCCGGCAGAGGCGCTGGCGGATCAAGCCATTCCAAAATAACACCAAGAGAGGTACAACATGAAAAAAAAGGTTTTGTGGTTAGCCGTGGGGCTGGCGCTGCTGCTGTTGGCGGTCGCCTGGCCGGGCCAGATGCAGGCTGATACGCCCGACGCCGATTTGCCGGCAGGCGATTTTGCCGTGCGCGTTTATTACGATGAGATAGCAGACATTCAAAAACTGAATGGCTATGACGTTTGGGAGTACAACAACCTGACGGAAAAGTACGTGCTGGTGGGCGTCAACCAGACGGCTTACCAGCAACTGGCGCAGCAAGGGTGGCGGCTGGCGGTGGACGAAGAAGCCACGCAAATGCTCAACCCGGCCTACGTCAGCGCCTTGCTGGATGAATACCGCACGGTGGACCAACTGTACGCGGATCTGAATGCCATCCACGCCGCCAACCCGACTATCACGGAGATCGTGGATTACGGCGACAGCTATTGCAAGAGCGTCGGCGGCTGCGTCACCCCTGGCGGCGAATCGCAGCCAGGCTACGATTTGCGCGCTTTGCGGATTACGAACCAGGCGATTGCCGGCAGCAAACCCGTCTTCTTCCTGATGGCCAACATTCACGCCCGCGAAATTACCACGCCCGAAATCGCCATGCGCATGATTGAGTGGCTGGTGGGCGGCTACGACGCCAATCCCGACGCCACCTGGATTGTGGATTACCACGAAGTTTGGGTTGTGCCTACGGTCAATCCTGATGGGCGTTGGCTGGTAGACCTGGGTATAGAGCCGCCGTACAACGATGGTCGCTGGACGCAGCGCAAGAATGCCAACCGCGAAGATGGCTGTAACACCTGGCCGCCTAACGGTTTCTCCCAATATGGCATTGACCTGAACCGCAACCACAGCTTCATGTGGAACATGGGCGGCAGCAGCGGCCAGCCGTGCGCTCTGGATTATCGCGGTTCATCTGCCGCTTCGGAAATGGAAGTGTCCCAACTGCAAACGCTGATCACTTCCTTAATTCCCGATCAGCGCGGGCCGAACATCACCGATCCCGCCCCCCTGAACACCACCGGCATCTTGATTACCATGCACAGCTACAGCGAACTGGTGCTGTGGCCGTGGGGCTTCACCACCTCCCCGGCGCCCAACATGGCTGGTCTGGAGAAGATTGGCGACAAATTCGCCACCTACAACGGGTACACCTCGTGCCAGCCGTCTCTCTGCCTCTACGATACCAGCGGCACCAGCGACGACTTTGTCTATGGGGAACTGGGCGCGCCTTCTTTTACGTTTGAGATTGGCACGTCCTTCATGCCGCCGTACAGCCAGATTGATTCGGTGCAATGGCCGGAGAATGCGCCAGCGCTGCAATATGCGGCCAAAATTGCGCGTACGCCGTACAAACTGATAGAAGGCCCGGACGCGCTCACGCTGTCGGTTACGCCGTTTGCCCCCAACCAGGTGTTTCTGCGCGCCAATCTAAATGACACCAGCAACGGTAATCAGGCGATCAAGTTCGGCTTCTACTCGATTGATCAACCGTACTGGACGCCTGGTTTCACGCCGAAGGTGTTGTACCCGCGCGATGGGGCGTATAACACCAGCAATGAAATTGGCGCTGCGGTGATTGATACGAGTACGTTGACGCCGGGGCGGCATATTATTTATGTGCATGGGATGGACGTGAATAATAACCTCGGGCCGGCCAGTGCGATCTTCCTGGATGTACCGTAGCCCCCATCCCCCAACCCCCTTCCCCCTGGGGGAAGGGGGCTTTTAGAGAGGGCGAGGGGCGCTGCGCCCCCCTCGCCCTACATTACCCCTTCCCTGGCGGCGAGACGCGGGGCGTCTCTGGCGCACAGTTGCCCCTTCCCTGGCGGTGGGATGAGGGGCGTCTCTGGCGCACGGTTACCCCCTTCCCTGGCGATGGGATGAGGGGGGTCTCTGGGGTGCTGCTGCCCCCTTCCATGG
>CAYQYJ010000380.1:0-4130 GCA_964421605.1 uncultured Ardenticatenaceae bacterium
GGGAGCGGATTGTCAGGTACAATGAGCAGGCGACGCTGCCAGAAAAATCTAAATCGTTGTTGGATCGCTTATGAAATTAAATGAAAGGCTCACTCGCCTGAGTGAGATATTGGTCAATCTGCCGGCAAACCCATTTCAAAAGTTAGCGGAAAGCGCAGGCGATATCTTGCCCTGCGACTTTCTAGCTGTCTGTCTGTTGACGCCTGATGGGAACGGCTACCGCGTTCACGCCCTGTTGGGCGACCTGGCGGCGCTGCTGCCAGCGCGCATCTTTAACCTGCAGGAAGGGTTGGCCGGGTTGGTCATACGGACAGGACGCACCACGCTTTGTGACGACATTAGCCAGGGCCCTCAGATGAACGACGACCTGGAAGGGTTGAGCGTGCGCCTGAATTTGCTTTCTGCCCTGGTACTACCACTGCGGTATAAAGATCGGGTGTTGGGGGCGCTCTATTTTGCGGCGCAGCCGCCCGTTATCTATGATCTGGACGACATGCAGATTGGTAGTCTGTTAGCGGCTGGTCTGGCGATTTGCCTGGAAAGCGCCCGCTTATATGAATCTACTGCGCAGGAACGGCGTTTGCTGCTTGGGGTGTTAAATGGCAGCCGGGACGCCATATTGGTTGTAGCTCCCACAGGAGTCGTGTTGCTGGCGAATCCCGCACTGGGCAAGATGGTGCAGGTTGATGCCGCTGGCATGATGGGACGCCCTTATGCGCAGGTCATTACCCATGCCGGGCTGCGGCAGTTGCTGGCGGGCGATGATGGCGAAGCCATGGTGGAAATAAACCTGCCAGAGGGACGGGTGGCCCAAGCCAACCGGATGGAACTGTTTGCCCCTTCTGGCGAAAAAATAGGCAAGGCTGTTGTCTTGCGTGACGTAACGCCGCTGCGCAATCTGGAACGGATGAAGAGCGAGTTTGTGCAGACCGTATCGCACGACCTGAAGAACCCGATTTCTAGCGTTGTTCTGGCGACAGAACTGTTGTTGCGGGCGGGCAAATTAAACGAACTGCAGCAGGAAATGGCGCAGCGGATTCTGGATACCGCTTATTACATGGATGCGCTGGTGAGCGATTTGTTGGATTTGGGGCAGATTGAGGCCCGGTTGGGGTTGAAGCGCGCGCCGTTAGATCTGGCTGAACTGGCGCGAGCAGTGCTGGCAGACTTATACCCTCAGGCAATGGAGAAGCAGATCGAGTTGGTGTTGGAGGCGGCGGATCGGGTAATAGTGATGGGGGATCGGCAGCGGCTGCGCCAGGTGTTGCTGAACCTGATTAGCAATGCCATCAAATATACGCCTGCGTCGGGCGCGGTCACCGTCTTCATTGAGGTAGAAGCGGGAAGCGTGACGGTGCGTGTCCAGGACAAGGGGATCGGAATTCCCGCGGACAGCCTGCCCCATCTGTTTGATAAGTTTTATCGGGTGAAGAATGCGGCGACTGCCGGCATTAACGGCGCGGGTCTGGGGTTAGCCATTGCCAAAAGCGTTATTGACGCCCACCAGGGGCGTATTTGGGTAGAAAGCAAAGAGGGCGCAGGCAGCGTCTTCGCTTTTAGCCTGCCGCTGGAAACGTAGCGCTGCCAGCTTTTGGGGCTGGCAGCGCTACGCACATCAAACTACCTGGCTTTTTCCTGATGCTCGCGCACCAGTTCCCGCTTGAGCACTTTCAAGGCAGCGCTCTTGGGCAGCTCGTCGCGGAACTCAACCATACGCGGGTATTTGTAGGCGGCCAGTTGTGACTTGCTCCATTCGATGATCTCTTGCTCGGTGGTGGGGTTGCCCTCGTGTTTGACAATCCACGCTTTCACCGATTCACCCCGTTTCGGGTCTTTGATGCCGGCAACCGCCACTTCCTTCACCGCCGGATGGTTCATCAACACCTCTTCCACCTCTCGCGGATAGATGTTGAACCCGCCCGCAATGATCATATCTTTCTTACGATCTTCGATGTAGAAGTAGCCGTCTTCGTCCATGCGGGCAATGTCGCCCGTGAACAGCCAGCCATCGCGCAGCGTATTCGCCGTTTCCGTGGGCATTTGCCAGTACCCTTGCATAATGCTGGGGCTTTTGATGACCAACTCGCCCAACTCATTCGGTCCTAACACTCTGGTCCCCTCTTCCGGATCAACGATGCGCGCATCCACGTTAGGTAGTGGCACGCCAATAGAGCCGGCTCGTATTTCACCCTGTAAGGGGTTCACGTGTGTGGCTACCAGGGCTTCGGACAGACCAAACGCCTCAACCAGCGTAGCCCCCGTTAGCTGCTCAAACTTTTCTTTGGTTTCCATGAGCAGGGGCGCTGCGCCAGACAGACAAACGCGCACGGTGCCGATGTCATATTTGCCGGCAGCCACGTCCGGATTGTTGTTGATAGCCACGTACATGGCTGGCACGCCAGGGAAGAGGGTAGCCTTATGCTTCTGCATACTGCCCAACACGTCTTTTTGGTCGCGCGGGTTGGGAACCAACACCATATTGCTCGCCAGGGCAATCGTCAGGTGCATCCCGCCGATCATGCCATAGACATGGAACAGCGGCAGCGCCAGCAACGTCACTTCTTTGCCAGGCGTGACCAGGTTGTTGATCCAGGCCTTAGCCATATAGACGTTAGAAACGACGTTACCGTGCGTGCCGACGGCTCCCTTCGAGACGCCCGTCGTCCCGCCTGTATACTGCAGCAGGGCAATATCGCCCGCCGATACTTTGACGTTAGGCTTGGGAGCGCGCTTCCCTGCCGCGATAAAGTCGTTCATCGTCATATCGCCAGGCTCAAGCGCAACCCGATCCCCTTCTTTCTTCTCTTTAGCCAGGGTGTAGAGGATGCGCAGATGCGTTGGCAGATAATCCTTGATGTTGGTGACGATAATGCGCTTGAGTTGCGTGTGCCCCGCTTTTTGCACCTTTTTCAGCAGGGGATAAAAGCGGCTGAGAACGAACACGGTTTCTGCGCCGCAGTCAGCCAGTTGGTGCGTCAGCTCTCGCTCTGTGTACAGCGGGTTTGTGGCAATAACAATGCCGCCCGCTTTGAGTATGCCAAAATAACCGAAGAGAAACTGGGGGCTGTTGGGCATGTAAATCACCGCCCGGTCCCCTTTTTTGAAACCATTGGCAACCAGAGCCGCCGCCACTGCATCGCTCAACTCGTCGAACTCCCGATAGCTGATGCGCGTACCCTTAAAGGTAATGGCAGTGTTGTTGGGGAACTTCTGCGCGGCCTGGATCAAAAAATCCTGGATGGTATGCTCTGGCAGGTCCAGATGGTGCGGGACGCCCGGATCATACTGCTTGAGCCAGGGTTTGTCGGTGCTCGGTGGGATCATACGTCTCCTCCTAAAATGAGAACGGTGTGGAAGGGTTGGCTAAATGCTCTGGTTAGATTAAAGTATGGATAAAACTGACAAAACGTCCATACTTGATTGGTTGACCGGGTGTGGCGCGCCTGCAAGCATAAGAATGGTGCAACACCAAAAGGTGGTCGAGGTTACGCTTGATTTGCCCCTTACTTTCAACAGTATAACCTTGCCTGGATGTTTGTGCAATGATTGCGAACAAAGCGCAGACAGATGGCGCAACTATTAAGGCCCATTGCGCCCCTCATGGATGCCTTTTCACACGTGAACCCTATGACGCAGCGCCAACGATTGCCAAAGAACAGCTACTGCTCCTATTGCGGTCATCTTTTTGAGAACCTCGCCTGGCCGCGCCGTTGTAACTATTGCGGACAGATGACGTTTCAGAACCCGATTCCCGTGGCGGTAACGCTGCTGCCGGCAGAGAACGGTCTGGTGGTGGTGCGGCGAGGGGTGGCGCCCAATGCCGGCAAACTTGCCCTCCCTGGCGGTTTTATTGATCTGGGTGAAACATGGCAGCAAGCCGCCGCCCGTGAACTGTGGGAAGAAACGCAAATCGCCATTCACCCGGATACCATTCAGCTTTACCAGGTACACAGCGCCCCCGACGGCACGCTGCTTATCTTTGGTCTGGCATCCCCCTGGCCTGGATCCCTCCCTCCTTTTACACCTACTGTTGAATCCCCCGAACGCTGCATCATTACGACCCCCACGGAACTGGCTTTTCCCCTGCATACCCAAATTGCGCGCGCCTATTTTACCGCGCTATCCTGAGA
>CAYQYJ010000381.1:0-1478 GCA_964421605.1 uncultured Ardenticatenaceae bacterium
TATGAACCAAGAAGAGCTCTATGACGCCCTGGACGCTGCCCGCGAACGACTCTTGATCGCCCTGGATCCCCTCCCTGACGCTGCCCTGCTGCAGCCGGGCGCTATCGGCGACTGGTCCGTGCGCGACCTGCTCGCCCACCTCACCGTCTGGGAAGCCGAACTCGTCACAGCCCTGATGCGCTTGCAGCAAGGGAAAAAACCCGACCGCCTCCTCCAGGCTTTAGCCGATCGAGACGCCTACAACGCCGCCCGCTTCCTCGAAAACAAAGACCGCGACCTTGACCGCATTTTTGACGACTTGCAAGGCGTGCGGGCGCAGTTGGAGCAGTGGCTAGAAGGATTCAGCGACCGCGCCCTGACCAATCCCCAACGCTACAAATCGCTGGCGGGCCAACCACTGTGGCAGCTCATCGCCAGCGTCACCTTCCAACATGAAGCCGCCCATGTCGCCGATGTCGAAGCATTTGCTGCCGCCTGGCTGGCGCGCATTGATCTGGGCAGCATTGAGGTAAACAAACCATGATGCCGGCACACCCCCTCCTCCCCGCCATCTATACCGCCGCCCATCAAGACGCCATTCTCGTCAATCGCAGCCGGCTGGGGTTGCTCAAGATCAGCGGCGCGGCCCGCCTGGACTTAATCAACCGCATGTCCACCCAGGCTGTAAAACAACTCCCCAATGGGCAAGGCGCAGCCACCATTCTGACTTCGGACATAGGCCGCATGATTGACCGCCTGATCCTCTACGCCGCCGCCGATCACGTTTATGCGCTCACAAGCGAAGAAAATGCCGGCAATATCGCCCGCTACCTCCTCCGTTTTGTCTTCTTCAACGACGACTTCCACCTGGAAGATGTAACCCCCCAAACCGCTATTTGGGGCGTCTATGGCCCGGCTGCCCCCGCCCGCCTGCGCCCCTTGTTTGGCGACGACGTCCATCTCCCCCTGCACCATTGGCGGCAGCGTGACCTGAACGGTCTCCCCGTCTCCCTCCACCGCGCCGATCCCGTAGCGGGCAGCGGCTACCTCGTCATCTGCCCGGCTGAAGCCAAAGACGCCGTCGCCGCCCTTTTGCAGCAGACAGGCATTGTCCAGACGGCTGATGCCGACGCCTTTGAATACCTGCGCATTGAAAGCGGCTTGCCCCGCCACGGGCGCGAAATCACCCTGGACTACATCCCCCTGGAAGCCAACTTATGGGACGACGTCTCCTTTAATAAAGGCTGCTACACGGGTCAGGAAATCATCGCCCGCCTGGAAAGCCGCGGTCGCCTGGCGAAAAAACTATGCCGTCTTCGCCCCGCCCAACCCATCCCTGCCGGCAGCGACCTGACCCTGACCGGTCGCACAGTCGGTACAGTCACCTCCGCCTCCGCCGCCCTCCCCGGCCCCGTAGCCCTCGGCTACCTCAAAACCAACGCCCTGACCGAAGACCTCTCCCTCCTGACTGCCAACGACATCCCCGTAACCCTCCTGCC
>CAYQYJ010000381.1:1578-4115 GCA_964421605.1 uncultured Ardenticatenaceae bacterium
GCCGCTAACGCCGCCGCCGCCGCCGCAAACCGCGGGTTCAGGCTGATAGCCCTGCTATAAGCCGCCCGCGCCGCCTCGTCATCCCCCTGTTGCTCCCACACCCGCCCCTGATACAGATACGTTTCTTCAATCGTCTGTCCCCCTTCCGTAGAGATCGTCGCCTCCGCCAGCGCCAACACATCTTCCAACCGGCCCGTCCCCAGATAAGCCTCATACGGCGTAAATTGGTACCACAACATCCGAAAGGGCAGACCCAACGTGCGCGCCTGGTCGAACGCCGCCGCCGCCTGCGTGTTATACGGCGCAGGGTCATCTGCCAGCCGGCCCAACTCCGTCAGGCTGCTGCCCAGGTTAAACCAGGCAAAAGCGTTCTCCGGTTCCCTCTCTATCTCCGCCTGAGCGCGGCTGGCGGCTTTTTGCCACATGCGTTGCGCATCGCTGTACTCAGCTCCCACAATTCCCTGCACCTGCGCCGCCTGCGCTGGCGCATAGACCACCACGGTAGCGTAATTAAAATGCTGCCAGTTAGTCGCCACCGCTGCATACGACTCTTCCCGTCCCTGACCATCCCACGGTCCTAGAAAGGTATCCAGGCCATAAAACACCTGACGCGCCTCGTCATAGCCGAACAGCGTCAGGTAATGCCCCATCCAGGCGTCATCATTTGGCTCATACCCTTTCTCAATGATCACCGGGAAGCCCGCCGCCAGCAAGCGGCGCAGATGGTCCAGATCAAGACCATAATACACATCCGCCGCCAGCCTGGTTTGCGCCCGCACAAATGCCTGCATCTCCCCCGGATTGACGTTACGATCCAGGTTATTCGGTTTGAGCCACTCGCCCGCCGCCACCTGGTCTATCGCCAACCCATAGAAGTTGAGTACCATGCTCAGATTGGCGGGTCCGCAGTTGTTAAAATTTTGCGGCACAATCCGTAACCCGGAAAGCCGCACGCTGGTGGGCAACGGCGTCGGCGTAATCGTTGGCGTCGCTGTGGGCGGCGGCGTTGGCGTGGAAGTGGCTGTCGCGGGCAAACTGCCGGCAGAAACCGGCGGCGTAAAAGTTGCCGGCAGCGGCACAGAGGTAGGCGCAGTTGTCGTTTCCGCCGGAATAGTAATCCGCGGCGCGGGAGCAGCTTGCGCCGGCGCGGGCAAAGCTGTCGGCAGAGGCGTAAGCGCCCAGGCTACGACGGCGGGCGGCAAATGAGCGCGATACCGGTTCACAAACGCCGGCGCCCCTTGCGTCCATGCCAGCCACCCCGCCAATAGCAACCCCACCCCCACCAATCCCAGCGTTACTCCTTTCCTTTGTCCCGTTGTCTTCATTTTAATGCTCATTTTAGCCGCCGCCGCCTCACAACGCCTGACGGCCAATCTCATGCCTGCCTCATCTTCTCTGAAGCCCCCGTTCCCTAGTGTAGCCAACTCTCCCCGTTTGCCAACCTGTGCTCCCCTGTAGCCCCGATTTCCTAATCGCGCCTGATGCCACCCTGAAACTTTGTTTTGCCGGCATCCGCCAAAACAGATACAGTAGAAGCGCTATGATGCCTGATTTGCCCAAAACACCCATCAGGCATCCAAACAAAATCGCCCATAACTCTCCATCCCGTGTAGGGGCGTATGCAATACGCCCTATTTTCTTGCCACGAATCACACGAATTTTCACAGATTTTTTCTCTGCGTCCTCCGCGTCTCCGCGTGAGGCTATTTTCGAAGGAGACACCATGACAAAAGAAAACACCCCCAAACAACGTATCAGCCAGCGACAACAGCGGCAAGAACAGGTGCAACGCCAGAAAAAAAACCGTTTACTGCGCGTCTGGCTCCCCGTTGGTTTACTCGCCGTCGCCCTGACAGCCTTTGCCATCTACCAGTTCACCCGCCCCGACTTTGAAGGCGTCATTGACTTGGGCACGCAGCAGCGAGGGCACGATGTGGACGTCAGCTACACTGGCGAGTCACTGCCCCCGGCGGGCGGTGTGCACCACCCCACCTGGCAAAACTGCGGTATCTACGACCAACCTGTGGACACCTCAAATGCGATCCATGCCCTGGAGCACGGCGCCGTCTGGCTGGCATACCATCCCGATTTGCCCGCCGCCCAGGTTACCGCCTTGCAAGATATGGTTGCCGGCAAAGGCTACATCCTCATGTCCCCCTACCCCGACCTGGACGGTCAGGTCGTCATGACCGCCTGGGGTAAACGCCTCGTTCTCGACGCCGTCGCAGAAGACCGCATTGACGACTTTATCAACCGCTATCGCGGCGGCGGCCCAGAACCCGGCGCATCATGCAGCGGCGGCGTAGGCACGCCCATTCGTTCCTAATGTCCTGTTAAACGTAAAATGAGGAGTTCGCATCCTCAGATGCGAACTCCGCAAAACTTGTTTGTCGAACTATTAGCCTGTCTTGACTTGACAGATGAACAGGCGGTCATCCTCAGCCTTGCCCCTTCGATTAGCTCAGAGCCGGCCCTGAAGCTGCGAAGGGGCAAGCTCTGAGTTTACCGAAGGAACCTGTCCTGAGTTTACCGAAGGA
>CAYQYJ010000382.1:0-4099 GCA_964421605.1 uncultured Ardenticatenaceae bacterium
TCGCCAACGGCGCGGAGGAGGACAAAGCGAAGCTGACCGGCCCGTTTCTTTTTGTCCTGTCCCATTGCCGCGTACAGGTCATCCACAGGCAGCGCCGCCGGAATGCGCGTAGGCAGGCGCCACGATGCCAGCAGGCTCTCGATTTGCGCCTGGAGAGCGGCATCCGCATAGCCCAATTGGGCTGACAGATGCGCTGCCGCTACCAACCCCATGGCGACTCCTTCACCGTGGCGAATCTGATAGCCGCTGACCTGTTCAATGGCGTGCGCAAAAGTGTGCCCCAGATTGAGGAGCGCTCGCTGTCCTGTTTCCCAGGGATCGCGTTCGACGATGTGCTGCTTCACCTGAATGGCGCGCAAGATCAAGGAAGGCAGAGTAGTTGGGCGGGAAGCGACAGCTGCCGCCTGCTGTAACAAGACAGGGGATGCCAGCAAGCCATGTTTGACAACTTCAGCCATGCCGGCAGCAAACTCGGCTGCCGGCAATGTCTGTAACGTATCTATATCAGCCAGCACCGCCGCCGGCTGCTTGAACGCCCCCACCAGGTTTTTGCCCTGGGGCAAATCCACCCCGGTCTTGCCGCCCACGCTGGCATCCACCATGGCCAGCAGCGTCGTGGGGCAGGGCACAAACTGGATGCCGCGCATAAAGGTGGCGGCGGCAAATCCGGCCATATCCCCCACAACGCCGCCCCCCAGAGCCACAACCGCGCCTTGCCTGTCCACGCCCGCCGCCAGCAAGCCATCGTAAATTTGCTGGACTGTTTCTAACCGTTTATGCGGTTCGCCTGCCGGCACAGTGATGACGGCAATGACGGGGCAGCGGGCGGCATAGAGCGGTCCCACGTTGCTGTCCGTAACCAGCGCTGCCGGCGCAGGAACCCACTGCCCCAGGCGCGGCAGTAATCCCCGCCCCACCACGACGGGATAAGACCCCCCTGGATAACGCACGATCAATTCGTGCTGGGCGCCAGCTTCCGTCAGGGACCAACGCCCGTCCGCCACGCCTGCCACAATCTCGGCGGCGATGGCTGCCGGCATTTTGCCCATCGTATCCACCTGCGGAAAGCGACCGTAAGCTGCCGCTCGCTGCCGCAGCAGTTCTTCCACTCTGGCTGCCGGCTCTGGTACGTCCAGCAGCGGTCGCCGCCCTTCCTCCTGGCTGATGCGGCGCACAATCTCTTCCGCGGGCGACGTCAGGCACAACGTCAGACTGTGGGGGGTCAGATCGAGGGCGTTCGCCGGGTCCAACATCAGCCGCCCACCCGTAGCGATGACCTGGCTGCGCCCCTGGCTCAACGTCCAGGCTGCCAGCGCTTCCCACTGGCGGAACGCGGCTTCGCCTGCCTGGTCGAACATCTCCGCAATGGATTGGCCCGCGCGCGCCACAATCCATTCATCGGTGTCCACAAAGGCCCAGCCCAACTGCTGCGCCACCAGCCGCCCGACCGTGGTTTTGCCTGTGCCCATAAAGCCTGTCAGGATAAGATTAGAGAACGGGAGGGATTCAGCCATGTTTTTCGCTATCTTACTGTAACGATACAGGTGCGAGGCGCAGGCCACAGGAGTTCCAACAGGCCGAAACCGTTCGGCCAGCGCCTTGCACCCCCCTGAAGCTATTTCTGCTTGCCATGAATGGCGCTGCCTCGTACAATGCGCGCACAGTTTGGCATGAGAATTGTACGAGAAAATCGGGATTATGCCCGTTGTGCTGATGTTGTGTAGATATAACGACGATGAATGACTCCCAGGTGACTATAACGGCGGACAGGCTGTTTGGGCTGGCGCGACGCTTGCGACCAGAGTTGTTGCTCTTGCCGGCAGCCCCGCAGCAGCAAACTTTTGGCGAAATGATCCCCCTGTTGTTCACCGCGCCCCTGGCTCTGGGTGGCCTGGTCTGGCTGCTGCTGGCTACCGATTGGCGCGCCATGCCCGTTGTGGGCGGCGCGCTGCTGCTGCTGGCTGCCGTCGGCTATCTGTTTGCCCGTTACGCTCCTGTGTTCTGGCTGGACGTAACCAGCGAGGCGCGGCTGAAATTGATCATCACCCTATGGCCCCTGGTGGTCTGGAGCGCAACCCTGTCTATAGGCGTGAACGGGCTGTGGCTGGCTGTGATCTGGCCCCTGTTTTACTTTCGCTGGTCCCATCGTTATTCGTTGGAACTGCGGCATCCGCTGCGTCTGCGACCGCATCGCCTGTGGCAGCGTTTGTCTGCCCTGTCGCAATCGTTGGCGGTGGTGGCGCTGCCCGGCCTGATTGCTTTAACGGCATACCGCGCCTGGGGCGGCGTGACGCCGCTGCCAGGGTGGCGGTTGGGGGAGTGGCTGCCGGCATTTTACGCCACAGCCTTAATGGCTTTGCTGCCCGCGCTTAACCTGCTGCCCGTCACCCTCTATTTGCGTCGTTTTGCCGGCGCGGAACTGGAACCGGGTTTTTGGCGGCGCTTCGTCGTCGGCGCGGCGACTTTTCTTTTTCTGGTCTACCTTTTTGCTTTGCCTGGGGCGCGGCTGTACGCTGCTGGCGGCATGACTTTGCTGCTTTTCTACGTAGTAGGGGCCTGGCTGGTCACCCTGGCGGCCTACGCGCTCAGCCAGGCGATAGAGCGCCACCGTCAGGAACTACGCAAATTGACCCAGCTAGAGCAACTGGCGCAGGCGCTGCTGAACGCTCCTATTGACGATCCCAATCTGCCCGCTATTTTGCAGTTGTATATGCCGGCAATTTTGGGGCATAGCTGGCTGGAAATCCGTCTGTTTCCAGAGGACATCCTCTTCCGCCAGCAAGGGAATTGGCCCGGCGTGGAGCCGGAAGTGTGGCAGAAGCTGCAAGACAGCCATGCCCCCTTCTTGTTGCTGCCCATGGCTGCCCGTTCGGACGAGCGGCGCGAGGCGTTAAACGTCATCGTCGTGCCCATCGTTTCTGCTGGAGATACCGCATCGCCGCGCGTCGGCGGCATCTACCTGGTGATGCACCGTCACCTGGGCGCGCCTGCTACCTGGCTGCCGGCGCTGCAATCGGTAGCCGCCCAGATTGCCTCCACAATTGAGCGCGTTGAAGGCCACCGCCGCATCCTGGATTACCAGGCGCAGTTGTACCAGCAAGAAGTGTATGCCCAATCTTATAAGGCAGAAGCTTACGCGCAGAAGCTGGCTTACCAACAAGTTGTGCACGAGTTGCAGTTGGCTGGACAGATTCAGGCCAGCTTTTTGCCCCGCTTTGTGCCCGAAGTGGCTGGCTGGCAGATTACGGTCACGCTGGAGCCAGCGCGCGACGCCTCCGGCGACTTCTACGACTTCATTCAACTACCTGATGGTCAGTTGGGCTTGTTGATGGCGGACGTTGCCGGCAAAGGCATCGGCGCCGCCCTCTACATGGCCATGAGCACCACCCTGATTCGCACCTATGCTCTGGAATACGGCCCAGACCCGGCCCGCGTCCTGGCGGCAGCCAATGCCCGCATCCTGGCTGATACCCACAGCGACTGGTTTGTCACCGTCTTTTATGGCGTCCTGGACCCCAAGACGGGCATCCTCACCTACTGCAACGCCGGGCACAACCCCCCATTTTTGTGGCACGCCGCTGACCACCAGCCTATGCAATCCCTGACGCGCACGGGGCTGCCGCTGGGGTTATTTGATACGCTGGCTTGGGAGCAAAACCAGGTCAATATGGCTTCAGGCGACGTGCTGGTGTTATATACGGACGGCGTCACGGAATCGCAAGATGAGGACGAACGATTGTTTGGCGAGCAGCGGCTGCAGCAGGTGATACAGGCTAACCTGGGTCGTCCGGCGGAAGTGATAGAGTTCAAGGTTATCATGGCTGTAGAAGATTTCGTGGGCGACGCGCCGCAGTTTGACGATATCGCCCTGATGGTGGTCACGCGCGCGGCAGCGGATGACCATGAGGAATGACGATAGGAACCGAGTTTTAATGAGTATGACCCTTGATCACCTACGCCGCCAGGCGATAACACGTACCCTCTTTCCTCCTACTACCCTGGCAGCGGCGCTGTCCACCCTTGGTTTTGTCCAGATAGACCCCCTTGCCGCCCCGGCGCGGGCGCAAGACCTGGTGCTGCGCCATCGCGTGGCTGGCTA
>CAYQYJ010000383.1:0-4094 GCA_964421605.1 uncultured Ardenticatenaceae bacterium
TCAAACTGGGGTTTAATCAGGGCAACCACGTCTGCCTGCGGCGTCAGCCAGCCTTGCACTGCCGGCAATATCAACCGCAGCGAAATAAAAGAGACGTCAATCACCGCCAGGCTCACCGCCTCCGCCAGCGCCTCCACATAGCGGGCATTCGTGCGCTCCATCACCACCACCCGCGCATCCTGGCGCAGCCGCCAATCCAACTGCCCATACCCCACATCCACCGCATACACCCGCGCCGCCCCCGCTTGCAGCAGCACATCCGTAAAACCGCCCGTGCACGCTCCCACGTCCGCGCACACCCGTCCGCTTACGTCCAACCCAAAAGCCGCCAACGCCGCCGCCAACTTGTAGCCGCCGCGGCTGACGTAAGGCAGCGGCGCAGTCACGTCAATCGCCGCCGTCAGCGGCACAGCCATGCCGGGCTTATCCGCCGTCTCCCCATCCACGCGCACCTCGCCCGCCATAATAATAGCCTGCGCTTTGCTGCGCGTGGGGGCCAGCCCCCGCTGCACCAGCAGCTTATCCAGTCGTTCTTTACCTTTAGGCATGGGAATCAGGCCAGCCGCGCCAACCAATCAGCCAAAGCGTCAGCCAACGATTGGCGCAGTGGAATTTGCGGCTGCCAGCCGGTGTCTCGCTTGATTTTGCCGTAGTCGCCATATAAGCACGGGGTATCGGAAGGGCGCATCCGCGCCGGATCGGGTACGATGGTTACGGGAATGCCGGCAAGTTCCACCAACGTCTGCAACAACCATTCAATCGAAACCGCCTGCCCCGAACAAATCAAATAACACTCGCCCGGCTGTCCCTGCGCCGCCAACGCCTGATACGCCGCCGCCACGTCGCGCACGTCGGTAAAATCCCGCTCCGCCGCCAGATTCCCCACCGACAGCGTCGCCGCCTGCCGTCCCAACTTAATCGCCGCCAGTTGGCTGGCAAAATCAGGCACCACAAAGCCCGTCGCCTGGCGCGGTCCAATGTGATTAAATGGGCGGGCTTCAATTGCCGGCAGTTGATACCGCTCCCAATACAGCCGCGCCAACTGCCCCGCCGCCCACTTGCTCACCCCATACGGATGGCGCGGTTCAATCGGCGTCGCTTCCGTCAAAGGCAGCTCGTCTGCCCGGATGGGACCATACACGTCGGCGCTGGAAACAATCAAGACGCGCGGTCGCCCGCCTGCCAGCGCCGCTTCCAAAATATTTGCCGTCCCCCCGGCATTCACCGCCAACGTCAAAGCTGGATTACGCCAGCTTAACGACGGCGACGCCTGCCCTGCCAGATGATAGATAACGTCTGGCTTAATCGCCGCCATATGCTGTCGCAGCGCCGCTAAATCCAATAAATCTCCCATCAGCCGCGTCAGCCGTGGATGCTCTGGCAACTCCTGCAAACTGGTAGCCGGATGAACCAACGCAACCAATTCATGTTCCGCCGCCAGCAACGCATCTACCAGATGGGAACCAGCAAACCCCGTACCGCCTGTGACAAAAACGCGCATAATGCCTCCTTCGCACCGCCTCCATTATACCCGCCCCGCGTCAAGTAGGCAGTCACCCGCCAGACAACCACCGGCCCGCCCTGGACCTTCACCCCTTCGCGCCCTTTGCGTCTTGGCGGTAAAAATCCAGCTTCGCGTCCTTTGCGTCTTGGCAGTAAGAATCTATAATAACCATTGTTATGGAAAGAAACTTGCAGCAGGCAGTCCAATTGGTCCAGGCAGGTTTGTTAGCCAGCCCTGATTCGCACCTACAATCCCTCTACCATTTTGGCAATCTATCGCCCCATCCCCACGTCCCTGGCCTTTCCGACCTGAGCCTGATGGCCCTGGTCGCCGACACAACCAGTCTAGAACAGGTGCGGGCTGCCTTTCTACCGCTGTGGTCACAAACGCAGCCTGCGCTCAACCGCCCCCTGGCGGCAGCCACCGCCGCCACCTGGCAGCGCCATCTGGACTTGAATCCCATCGTAGCCCACCACCTGGCCCGTCGTAGCCAGCGCTTGTGGGGATCAGAAACGCCCGTAGCCCGCCAACTGCCCCCCCTCACCGAGCGCGCCGCCTTTATGGCTGACATAGCCATGCAGGCTTCCCAGGCGCTCACCGCCTCCCTCTTGGCCCCCGCCGACGCTCCTCTGTACCAGGAGTGGCTGCACGGGGTAGCCCATCTGCTGGGATTATCCCCTTCCCGGCAAACTGCGCCAGCGTCTCTTTTTGCAGCCATTCAAGCCAGATTAACGCCTTTACTGCCCGAAGCCGAAACGTCGCCCGATCCAGCCCATCTATTAGCTCCACCCCGCCCCGCCGAACCACCCCCTCTGGCTGACGCCCCGCCTATGCTGCCAGAACTCCTGGCAATCTACGAAAAAGCCGACCGGCTGATTTTCGTTCTGCCTGACCAGCCGCCGCCCTCCTGGGAGAAGATGGATTGGCTGGCAGTAGCCGAAACCATTACGGGCGAATGCGCCGCGCTGCAAATAACAACCGCGCGCCAGCTCCGCCTGGCGGTCAGCTATCACTACCCTGTGCATTACATCCTGCGCAGCTATCGCCACCTGTGGGGGCAAGACGTGCTGACGGATTTGCCTGTGACGCGGCGGCGTTTGTGGCAAGACGCCGCCCGTCTGCCGTCATTGTTGGAAACGGTGCAGTTGCCGCAGCGCTATCTGGCGGCAGCCGATGGTGAGTTGTCTGCCGTCATCCACGACTTCCAGAACAAGCTGCTCAATGTGCAGTTGCGGCACGAGCTACTGCTGCGCATGAAAATAGCCGCCAAAACAACACCCCCCGCCCCCCTGCCGCCGCGCACCGATCCCCCTGCCCAGCGCATTGCCGGCATTTTCCAACACCTGAACTTCTGGGCCAATCTCTACTTTGGTCTGATGCAGCAGCAGCCCTCATGAACCATTGGCTGCAAAGCTGGCAGCGTATTTTGGCTGCCGCCCGCTACGGCTTGGGCGGGCGCTGCCTGCTGCTCCTCCTCTGCCTCTCCTGGCTGCTGCCGCCGCCCACGCTTATCACCCCCGGGCCGCCTCAAACCGTCTCCACTGCCCACCCCATTCTGGGCGTTCACACCCGCCTCACCGACGAAGTGGAGCCGTGGAAAATCCAGCGCACACTGCAAATGGTGCGGCAGATGGGCGCGCCCTGGATCGTCGAATTCTTCCCCTGGGCTTACTATCAAGGGCGGGACGGTCGCATCGCCTGGGAACATCCCGATCTGGTGATAGAACACGCCGCCGCGCAAGGGCTGACCATCGTCGCCCGCCTCGGCCTGGTCCCCGATTGGGCCCGACCGCCTGATACGCCGCTGACTTATCTGGAACCCGCCGCCTATGATGATTTTGCTGCTTTTGCTGCCGCCTTTGTCACCCGCTATAGGGAACAGGTGGACTTTATCATTGTGGGCAACGAACCCAATCTGAATTACGAATGGGGGTATCGCCCCACCACGCCCCAGGATTACGGTGATTTACTGCGCGTCGTTTACCCCGTCGTCAAAGCCGCCAACCCCAACGTGATGGTGCTGGCGGGCGCATTAGCCCCTACCCTGGAACCCGTCGGTTCTCCCTGGGGCAGCAATGATCTGGCGTATCTTGCCGGCATGTACCAGGCTGGCGCCGCCCCTTACTTTGATGGATTAGCTGTCCATACCTACGGCCTCACCTTTCCCCCCGAAGCCGAGCCTGCGCCCGACCTGCTCAACTTCCGCCGCGTCGAATTGATACGCGCCGTTATGGCGGAGTATGGCGACAGCCACACAAACATTTACATCACCGAAAGCGGCTGGAACGACCACCCCCGCTGGACCCTGGCGGTTCGTCCCGGTCAGCGCATCGCCTACACCCTGGACGCCATTCGCTACGCCGAAGCCAACTGGCCCTACGTCAAAATGCTGGCTATCTGGGCTTTTCGCTACCCTGCCCCCGTCAGGAGCTACCCCGACTACTTCACCCTGGTGACGCCTGAATTTGTGCCCAAACCCATCTACCATGAACTGCAACAATTTACTGGCAACTAATCAAAGTCAGGCAAAAGCAAAACTATCACAGATTTCGCAGCCTTGTGGTGAGCGCAGCCGAACCATTGCGCAGAT
>CAYQYJ010000384.1:0-4093 GCA_964421605.1 uncultured Ardenticatenaceae bacterium
CGTCTCTCGCGCCACCAGGGCCGCGATTTCTTTGCCCCAGGCTGACGCCCGCGCCGCTTCCCCCTCCCGCAGCGGGCCCTCACTGCCTGCGACCAGGAAACCTTCGGCGGCGCATACCAGTTTCCCCCCTTTCTTTTTCAAACTGCGGGCGATTTTGGGCGCGGCAAAACCAAATAAGCGGAGAATTCCCCACGGCAACCTGGTATCGAATGCGGCAACTTTGATGCCGGCAAGCGATGTTGCCGGCAGTCGCCGTAGCAGATTCTTGACGGGATCCGAGGGTCTGGCGCCATGGGTCGGCGCGCCTACGATGAGCAGATCATAGCCGCGCAATTGAGAAACATCCAGTTCTTTCACGTGCACCATTTGCACGTCACCTGTCATCGCTTGCGCAATCGCCTGGGCAATGATCCTGGTGTTGCCATATAACGAGTCGTAAACCACGAGCGTTTTCATTTTGTCCTCCAATAGGTGGGCAGGGCGGCTCAATTTGGGCTGTTTTCCCCGTTCGCCTGCTCAATAGCAAGGACCGCCACCCCATCGTTTATGCTAAAGGGATTGCCCTGACCTGATAAGTGACAAAAGGCGCCAGAGAGGGCGACGAAAATCATTACCTGGTCAAAAATGGGTTGTGGTTATTGACAGTTCCCCCTGCGCTGCTTACAATTCTGTTGACTGGTCAACAATTGACCTGGCAAACAAATGGGAAGGTTTGCCGGCATTTGCGCCCCAGCCCACACACCTTCAACGGCGGTTCATCGAGAGCGGCAGGCTGCGGTGGGGAGATAGCCCGTTCTTGACGGAACCCAAAATACAACGGGAGTAAAACCATGTCTGACCAGACTGATAGCGGGCATTTGAATGCCGGCAACCGCGTCCGTTGGCGCGGGCGCAAACCCACCCTCTTTCTCCTTCTTTTTACCTTGACAATCATTCTCTTATTTCGCGCCCGCCCGTCGCTGGCTTCATTAGGCTGGGTAGGCAATATGTATCCTGCGGGTGGTTCGCTGACCACTGTTGACCAGGGAGACCCATTCACCATTTATTTGCAGGTGTACAAGGCAGGCGTCACCGAGCCACCAGGGCAGGGGGCGAACATTCACTGTACGCTGCATTGGGGACAGGTAGACAGCTTTGGCGGGCCCTGGTATGACATTACCGATTCAGCCATGACGTATAACGTGGATATAGGCAACAACGACGAGTATCGGGTCACGATTGCGCCCGATGCGGGTCTGTACGAGTTCACAGCCAACTGCACGGATGAAACGGATGGCAGCGTTTACTGGCAGCAGGCGGGGAACGGAATGCTGCAAGTACAGTTTAATGGCCCTACGCCCACGCCCACCGTCACGCCCACGCCAACGAACACCCCCACGCCCGGCCCTTCGCCCACGCCAACGATCACGCCTACGCCTGACCCCAACGCGCCTGAGCGCACGGTGATGGTGCACCTGTTTGAATGGAAGTGGAGCGACGTGGCGCAGGAGTGCGAAAACTTCTTGGGACCGAAAGGGTTTGCCGCCGTTCAGGTGTCGCCGCCTATGGAACACCGCGTCATTGAGGGTATGAACTATCCCTGGTGGCAGCGTTACCAGGCGGTCAGCTATTTAATCGAGAGCCGCAGCGGCACGCGCGCCGAGTTTGAGGAGATGGTAGCCCGCTGCGCGGCGGTAGGCGTGGATATTTACGTGGATGCGGTGATCAACCATATGAGCGGGCTGAACCCGGATGAGTGCGACACGGGTTCTGCCGGCACACCTATCTGCGAAGCGGATAACGTCGCTACCTATCCCACCGATCCCGGATTGTACAGTTTGCAAGATTTCCACATGGACCCCACCTCCAGCCATCACTGCGACCACAACATTAGCAACTGGGGCGACGCCTACGAAGTGGAAAGCTGCGAACTGTTGGGGTTGGATGATCTGGATACCGCCGAGAGTTATGTGCAAAACGAGATTGCCGGCTACCTGAATGACCTGGTGGGCAACCTGGGCGTGGGCGGCTTCCGTATTGACGCCGCCAAGCATATGAACACCAACGAACTGCACACCATCCTGAACCTGGTGGGTGGCAGTCGGTACATCTTCCAGGAAGTGATTCAAGATGGCCTGACCGATGGCAGCAACTATCTGCAAAATGGGGATGTGACCGAGTTCCGTTACACCCAGGAAATCGCCAACCGCTTCCGCTTTGGCCCCATTGAAGCGTTGCAAGGGTTAGAAAACTGGTGGCTGCCCAGCAGCGGCGCGGTCGTGTTTGTGGACAACCACGACAACCAGCGCCATGGCAGCAATACCATCACTTATAAGGATGGCGACCTGTACCAGATCGCTACTGTTTTCACCCTGGCTTACCCGTATGGCTACCCCCAGGTGATGTCCAGCTTCTACTTCACCAATCCCGACGCGGGCCCACCCAGCAACGGCGGCGGCGACACCAAGTCCGTCTACGATGGCAACAACGATCCTATAGGTTGTAATCAGGTGGACTGGGTGTGCGAACATCGCTGGACGGGCACTGCCAACATGGTGGGCTTCCGCAATTACACGGCGGGTAATTTCTACGTGAGCGACTGGTGGGACAATGGGTACGACCAGATCGCTTTTGGGCGCGGCGACGCCGGCTTTGTGGTGATTAACCGTAGCGCCAACACGTTAAACCAGACCTTCCAGACCGGCATGGCGGCAGGCCAATATTGCGACGTGGTGCATGGGGAATTGACGCCCGGTGGCGACGGCTGCACGGGGCCAATGATTGTGGTCAATGCGGCGGGGCAAATTGTGAATTTGAGCGTGGACAGCATGGACGCCGTTGCCGTTCACGGCGGGGCCAAGATTGGGGCAATCACGCCCACGCCCACGCCGACGATGGGCAGTTTGCCTGACCTGATACCTGTGTCTATGGCGATTGCGTTGGAAAATCCGGGCTGCCTGATTCCGGGCGACAATCTGGGGGTGCGGGTGTGGGTGCAAAATGCCGGCACAACCAACGCCCCCACCTTTATCGTGGACGTCAACGGCGCGCAGCAGCCCGTCGCTGGCGGTCTGGCAGCAGGGGCGTCTACCAGCCTCTTCTTCCCCGGCTACAACACCTTCCCCGACCCCAACGTGGCTGTGGTGGATGCGACCTTTGTAGTGGCGGAAAGCAATGAAGTCAACAACATTCTGTCCCAGGTGCTACCTGTACCGACGCCGCCTGTGCCCTGCACACCCACTCCCACCCCCACAGCCACGCCCACAATTGTGGATGACACCAGCTACACCATCCAGTATGATGGCTGGTCTGGCGGGCAGGCAGCAGGCGCTTTCGGCGGCGGTTATCGCGCCGCCTCTGTTCAGAACCAATGGTTAGCCTATCGCACGACCCAGGCGGCGACCAGCGTGACGCTGCTGGTGTGCCAGGGGCCTGATCTGGGTATTGCCCTGCCGCTGATTGATGGCGTTTTCCAGGGGATATTAGACCTGTACGCGCCTGCGCCAGCGTGCAATGTGCCTGTGATTTACGGCGGGCTGCCCAATACACTGCACACGGTTGTGTTTGCCGCTTCCGGGCAAAAGAATCCGGCTTCCAGCGGTGTGGCAGTCCGCTTTGACGGTCTGCAGGCGGGCGGCATCACGATTGACGACAAGAATCCGGGCGTAATCTACAAAGGGTGGAGCGGGTTGGTGGTGGGGGCGGCGTACAACGGCAGCGCTCGCCTGTCAGCGACGGCTGGCGCGACGGTGCGCTTTACGATTGGCGGGCCGCAGTTTACCTGGATCACGGCTAAATGCGCCATGTGTGGGCAGGCGGCGGTTCTGGTAGATGGCAATCCCGTGGCGATGGTTGACAATTACGGTCCCTTCTGGCAGTTCCTGGTGCAGGAAACCGTCGGCGGACTGTCCAATGGGTCGCATACAGTACAAATTGTCGCGCTGGGTACACATAACCCCAACGCCAGCGGCAGTCTAGTGTTCTTTGACGGGTTGAGCGTGCCATAGAGATGTCATTGAGGGTGGAAAGAGGAATCCCTACGATGCCGGCAGGCAAAACGGTAGGGATTCCTCAGGTTGTCGCCTGCGGAATGGCAAGATGGGAGAACCTGTCA
>CAYQYJ010000385.1:0-2550 GCA_964421605.1 uncultured Ardenticatenaceae bacterium
CCGCTAAAGCGGTTACTACGAGCGAAAACCGCCAAGTTATTTACGGACAGTTAATTAGATGCCCCAACGCAGGCCGGGGGTGTTAACGGGCGCGTCCCAGAACTTGAGGATTTCCGCATCCGCCTTCAGCAGCGTGATGGAGCACCCTTGCATCTCCAGGGAGGTGATGTAGGGCCCGATCAGGTTGCGCACGATGGTCACGCCCTTGTCCGCGCACACCTGGGCCAGCTTGCGATAAATGGCGTACAGTTCCGACACAGGCGTGCCGCCCATGCTGTTGACGAAGGCAATAACCTGATCGCCAGCCTGGAAAGGTTCGTCCACCAGGAATTTGTCTACCCAACTGCCGGCATCATTATCCCATTCGCGCACGGTACGGCTGTAAGCCGGGTCATCCAGAATCTCCAGAGCCATCAATTCGGCGATTTCGTCCGCAGTCGTCAGCGGCATCCGTTTCTGTCCGGGTTCCCCATGAATGCCGATCCCAATCTCCATTTCGTTGTCGCCGAGTTCAAAGGTGGGTCTACCCGCTGCCGGCACGGTGCAAGAAGTGAGCGCCATGCCCATGCTGCGCCCATACTGGTTCACGCGGCGGCACAGATCTGCGCACTCATCCAGCGAATAACCCGCTTCTGCCGCCGCCCCGACGATCTTCTCCGCCAGCACCGTCGTGCCTACGCCGCGCCGCCCGGCGGTGTACAGGCTGTCTTTGACGGCTACGTCGTCGTCAATCAGGATGTTTTGCACCCGAACGCCATCCGCATACGCCAGTTCGGCGGCTGTCTCAAAGTTGAGCACGTCGCCTGTATAGTTTTTGACAATGAACAAGACGCCCGCGCCGCTGTCTACCGCTTTAGCCGCTTCGTACATCTGGTCGGGGGTGGGGGAGGTGAACACTTCGCCAGGGCAGGCGGCGTGGAGCATACCCATACCCACAAACCCGCCGTGCATCGGCTCGTGACCGCTGCCACCGCCAGAGATGATGGCGACTTTGCCGGCAACAGGCGCATCGGCGCGATACACAAAACTGGGATCGAAATGAACTTTTAGCAGGTCAGCGTGCGCCACTGCCATGCCCTCCAACTGCTCTCGAACAACATCGTCAACCGCGTTGATTAACTTTTTCATAGATCGTTTGTCTCCAGGCAGCCGGGCGTATGATCATGCGCGCCGCGCAATCATGCGCGCCGCGCACGCTCATACGCCGCAGCCATTACATGGCCCCGATCACCAGACCCGCCAGGATACCGCCCACCATGGGCGCCACAACCGGAATCCAGCTATAACCCCAATCGGAGTCGCCTTTGCCGGCAATCGGCAGCAGGAAATGGGCAATGCGGGGGCCCAGGTCACGCGCCGGGTTAATGGCGTACCCCGTCGGCCCGCCCAGGGAGAGGCCAATGCCCCACACCAGCGCGCCGACCAGGAACGGGCCTAAACCAGAAGCCGGAATGCCCGCCGTCATACCCGTTGACGAAAAAATCGAAGCCACGCCTAACACCAACACCATCGTGCCAATAATTTCCGTGATATTGTTGCTCATCACGTTGCGGATGGCTGGCGCCGTGCAAAAAACGCCTAGCTTGGCGCCGGTATCCTTGGTTTCGCCCCAGTGCGGTAGATATGCCAGCCAGACAATGACAGCGCCCAGGAATGCGCCAATCAGTTGGGCAATGATATAGCCAGGTACGTCTGCCCAGGGGAAAGCCCCTGACACCGCAAAAGCAATGGTCACCGCCGGATTGATGTGCGCCGCCATGCTACCAAATGCGCCAGAAACAAAAACGCCCACCATCACGGCGAAGGCCCACCCTGTGGTGATGACAATCCAGCCTGAGTTTTGCGCTTTTGATTTATTGAGCAAAACGGCGGCTACCACGCCATCGCCGAGAATGATCAAAAACATTGTGCCAAACAGTTCACCTAAGAACGGACTAGCCATTTTTCCCTCTCTTTACAATTGTGAGTTGAGTTTTGGTTTGTCATAACGACTGCTTTCCGTTGCGGCAGAAAAGCAAGGATAACCAATGAAGTCGCCTTGACTTAGAAAATCGCCCTGGCGGGCGTTTCCTGGAGGCTGTTGCATTGCCGTGGTTGGGGAGAAGTGATAAGGGGACAGGTTGTGCTTTCCGTAGATAAATACCCTCCTTTCATTGCCAGGGAATAGCGTTGGTCGTCAGCGCAAAACGTCCGCAGCCAGCCTGACAGAGTACAGCGCGGTGACTTTCTATATGAAACCCGCAAAACTCTGTCAAGGTACGTCATTTTGTGCAAGTTGTACCGGATTGGCACAGGAGCATTGGTCAAGTTTTACAGCGACACATCATCATCATATGCAATAAAGATACAAAATCAACCAAACTATAGTAAATGTTTCATTGTGAAACCCACCGCCAGCCCCCATGTTCCTTTTTGAAACACCCCCTTGCGTGGCACTTAACTGGAGTGGGTGTCAGCCCCGCCTATGGCGGGGCTGACACCCATTTAGTTGGGCAATTTTGGACACATATGCGCCCAAAATTGCCCGTCGCCCTCCCTTCTCCCTTCTTC
>CAYQYJ010000385.1:2650-4081 GCA_964421605.1 uncultured Ardenticatenaceae bacterium
CTTCTCCCTTCACCGCTTAAACTGCTCTGGCGAAATATTGAACCGCTTCAATTTTCGCCAGAGGGTGGTGCGCCCCATTTGCAAATGCTCCGCCATTTCCGTGACCCGCCCCTCGCACGCCCAGCCGGCGCGCATAATGGCTTCCCTTTCCGCTTCCGCCGCCGTCATCACCGGCTGCGGCTGCGGGCTCCACCCCATAATCACCCGCCCGCTGCGCACCACTTCCGGCAAATCAGTCACGTGGATCAAGCCATCGCTGCTCTGGTTCATGGCCCGCTCCAGCGCGTTTTCCAACTCGCGCACGTTCCCCGGCCACGGATAACGGCGCAGCGTCGCCATCGCTTCATCGTCAATCCAGACCGCCTGTTCATGCTGCATGGTGATACGGTGCATGAACCGTTCCACCAGGATGGGGATGTCTTCAACGCGATTGCGCAGCGGCGGCACGGTGATCGAAAAAATGCCAAAGCGATAGTAAAGGTGCGACAGAAAGTTGCCATCCGCCACCGCCTGTTCCAGATTGGCTGATGTGGCGGCGATGATGCGCACGTCCACGGGAATGGGATAGCTGCTGCCCAGGCGCATCACGTGCCCCGTTTCGATGACGTGCACCAGCGCCGCCTGCATTTCCAGGGAAAGACCTTCAATCTGGTCGAGCAGCAGCGTGCCCTGATTTGCCAGTTCAAACTTGCTGGGGTGTCCATTCCCCGCGTCTTTTTCATACCCCAGGAACTCCTGGGGCATCAGTTCGTGGGGAATGGCGCGGCAGTTGATGGACAGGAACGGCTTATCCGCGCGGTCGCTGTCGTTGTGGATGGCGCGCGCCAGATAGTTTTTGCCCACGCCGCCTTCGCCGCGCAGCAAGACGGGGGCCGTGCCCCGCGCCGCCGTGCGCGCCTGGCGGATGACGCGGCGCATAGCGCTGGAATGGTCGGAGATGTCTTCCAGTTTCAGCGTGGCGTGCGCGCCCACTTGCTGCTGCACCAGGCGGCGCACGTGTTCAATGGGACGCAGCATGGCAATGTGTCCAATGGGTTGCGGCGCGCCCGCCAGAATGGGGCGCAAACTGACCAGGCAAGAGACCGCCGCCCCGTTGGCGAAGAAGTTCATTTCCACGTCTTGCAGTTCTCGATTTTCGGCTATGGCGTTGCGCAGGGCCGCCGGCAGTTTCATCACTTCCGCCAGCGGTTGCCCCAACGCCGTCGTGGGGTTCAGATGCAGCAGCCGTCCCGCCTGGGTGTTAATGTGGTTGATCTGCCCGGCTTCGTTCCAGGCGATGACGCCCTCGTCAATCGCTTCCAGCACCGTGTTCACTTCCGTCAGGCGGCGGTTGGCTTCTTCCAGGAAAAGCTCCGTTTGCATCTGCCCCGAAATGGCCCGCGCCGCGCCCATCACCAGGGACAGCGTGTGCGACGTCGCTGCCGCCGCCGG
>CAYQYJ010000386.1:0-4078 GCA_964421605.1 uncultured Ardenticatenaceae bacterium
CTGCCTATATCAGTAGATGTGCAAGCAGGCTGGAAGCCTGCGCTACGTTGTAAATAGGAGATGGGATGTTAGCTCAAACGATCAGCCGCGTGCAGCGCAATCATGGCCTGGAACATGCCACCATTCACGTCCTGAGCGAGAAGTACGCCAACCGCTTTAGCGCCCAGGGAAATTCTACGCCGCAGGGGTTCTTTCTGAATATCTATGGCGATATTGGCGATGCGCAGGTGGCGGAAGCGGTGGCCGAAGCGCACCAGCGACTGCAGGCGGGCGAACGGCAGTTAGCGGTACATCCGAACTGCGGCACAGTGCTGCTGACGACGGCGACGATGGCTACCTTAGCCAGCCAACTGGCTTTTGGTCTGGAGATGCGGCGGCAAAAAGAACAGGCAATGACGCCTGCCGTGCTGTTCAACGCCCTGCCCGGCGCCGTGCTGGCGGCAGTGCTGGCCCTCATCGTGTCCCGTCCCCTGGGGCTGCGCTTGCAAGAAAAGTACACCACCAGCGGCGACCCAGGCGACCTGCGCGTCACCAGCGTGCGCCGTATTTCCCCGTCGGCAGTGACCCGCTTTTTTCAGTTCTTGTTGGGGCAGTCTGGCAACCAGCATGTCAAGGCGTATCAGATAGATACGGAGGGGTGAGGGGAAGGAAGAAAGGGAGAAGGAAGAAGGGAGAAGTGGGATGTTTTATGTTTTTCATGGGGATGATGCGTATTCGCAGCGGGAGACGCTGGCCGGGTTAGTCGCCAGGCTGGGCAATCCAGATATGACCGCGTTGAACACGACGCGGCTGGATGGCGGGCGGACGTCGCTGGCGGATTTGCGCCATGCCTGCGACGCCCTGCCGTTTCTGGCGGAGGCGCGGCTGGTGATTTGCGAGGGGATGTTTGAGAAGATGCCGGCAAAACCCCTCCTCAAAGAACTGGAAGCCTACCTCCCCACCCTACCCGACACCACCCGTCTGTTCTTCCTGGAAAGCCAGCCACTGGCGGAAAATCACCCCATCCTCAAACTGGCGGAAAGCGCCGCCAACGGCTACGTCAAACTGTTCGGCGCCCTGCAAGGCAGCGCGTTGGAACGCTGGATCCGGCAGCGCGTCAGCGAACGGGGCGGGCAGATCACGCCGCAAGCGGTGCAACTGCTGGCCACAAATGTGGGCGGGGATTTGCGCGTGATGAGTCAGGAGATCGAAAAGCTGACGCTGTACAAGATGGGGCGCGGCGAGATTAACGGCGAAGACGTGACCCGATTGTGCCCCTACGTGGCGGAAGCCAGTATCTTTGAGTTAGTAGACGCCTTGGGCAGCCGCAACGGCAAACGGGCGGCGCTGCTGTTGCAGCAAAAGATCAACGAAGGCGCCGACCCCTTTTTCTTATATTCGATGATGGTGCGCCAGTTCCGGCTGTTGATCCAGGTCAAAATATTGGCAGAACAAGAACTGCGCCCGCCGGCTATTGCCAAAGCGTTAAAGCTGCACAGCTTTGTTGCCGGCAAAATCCACCAACAGAGCCAACACTTCTCTCGCGCCCAACTCAAACAAATTTACGCCCACCTGCTAGACATAGACGTCGGCGTCAAGACAGGTCTGACCGATATGGGCACGGCGTTAGATCTGTTTGTTGCCGGCATCACCTGAAAAACGTATAGACTGCGCCAGTCTTGGAGACTGGCGCAGTCTCACTGCGCCATCGGTTTAATATCCCTGCCGACCGGCTCCGGCGTGGGGCGCAGGCGCTGCCACAAGTATTGCCAGGGAGTGCGGCGGCGCGCCTGACCATCTGGCGCAGGGCTGGCAGCCGCCGCCACAGGCGTGGTGTGCGCCGCCACGAAATCGGCGACGCGGGCAAACAACAGCGCCTTTTCCGCGCTTTCGGTGATCACGTGACTGTTCTGCTCCAGCCACAGGCGCTCCTTCTCTACCGAACCCAACCGCTCGTAAATATAATCCATGTTCCCTGGCGGCACAGTCTGGTCCTGGCGCGAGTGCACCAGCAAGGCAGGCGCTTTCACGTCGCGCAAATGGGCTTCCACCACTTCAAAATACTCTAACAGCTCAGCCACGCCGCGCACCGGATTTACATTGTACGATTCACGCTCAAACTGCTCTTCCGCCTCTTGCTGGCTGCCGCGCGCAGGTTTGGCGGAGAATGGGTAGACGCGCCAGATGTAGCGGGTAAAACGAAGTTTCCAGTCAGGGTACAGGTAAAGGGGCGCCGCCATACTGACCACCGCTTTCACCGGCTGCCGCGCCGCCAATAACAATCCGGTGGAACCGCCCATAGAAAGGCCTATAACCACAATCTCCTGGCATTGGGCGTGCAGCACGTGCCAGCCATCCAACCCCGCCAGATACCAATCATGCCACTCGGAACGGTTTAAGTCAGCCGGGTCCGTGCCATGATGGGTCAGCCGCGGCCCATAAACCGTATACCCTTGAGCCGCCAGATGCGCCCCCAAACTGTACACGTCCCCTGGCACGCCTGTAAAACCATGCAAGACCAGGCAGCCTATATGGCCCCGCTCCGCCGAGCCGCGAAAGAAGAAAGGTTCCGCTCCAGGTAGCAAATTCAAATGCGACATCATCATGTATTTACCACACCCTTGACCGCCAACGCAACCTGGCGGATTGCCGTCATGCCGGCATTAATCGTGGCGCGACCTGCGGGGCAGCGCTGCACTTAATCGCGGCGGAACTGACACCATTTTTATGGGCAATTTTGGGCGCATATGCGCCCAAAATTGCCCAGCGCCGATATTTTTCACCCGCTTTGTCAGGTCGGTATGCAGCTAAAGAGATCGCCACAGCTTACGGAGGCGTTACCACCTGCGGCGCGCCGCCAAAATAATCACGTCCGCCATTTTAGGACAGCCGCGGCATTTTTGCCATTGCTTTTTGCGGAGGTTTCGCGCGCCGCCGGAGAAAGATTAGGCGCAATATCTCAGTGATCGATCATAGAACTGCTTGTACTATACAATAATTCATGGTAATCTTTTGTCGGTAAGTCGCGGAGGTTAGTCAAACGTCACAAGATTCAACAAAATTGAACAAATAAGCGCATATCCTGGTATTTGCAGAAAAACAGGGTATCCTTGCTTCTCTGAAGCTTTCCTGTTTTTACAGGGCATGATTTTGAAGAGGAACATCCTATGGACACAACACTCTCGATGGAGAATTTCAACCAGATGCTTGTGGCAGACGAGCTGCCAGAAGCCAACAAATTGATCGCCGCACTCAAGCAGCTCACCGAAGTCAAAGACCTCAGCCGTCATTTGAACAATCTGGAACCAGCCAGCCCGGCCTGGACAGGCTGGTGGTAACCGTCTGCCGTCTTTTGCTGCTGGATTTTTGGGGTCATTTGCCGGCTCTCTTTCACGCTGCTTCCTGATACCGGGTAAGCAGCAGGTTGTCTGCATTTTCATATCCTGGGCAGAGAACCGTGCCGCTCTGCCCAAGTGCGCCCAAACGGAGCAAGACGTCAATCGCTCTGTTCGGGTCATTGGTGTTGGGGCGGCGTCTGGATAGGGCCAGACCACAGACCAGGTAATGTGCCGTTGACTACCATACAGCCCGTATGCGCTATTCGTGATTATCTATTAGCTTTGCCGGAAGCAGCCGCATGGCCCGCCCTGGTCGAGGTTTTTGAGGTATCACAGCAAAAGCCCCGGCTGGATTGGGAACTGCCGCTGCTTGCCTGCGAGTCTGCAGGGGGGCAGCCCGCGCGGGCGCTGCCGGCAGCGGCGGCCATAGCCTGTATGCAAATCAGCATCATCCTGGTGGATGACATGCTGGACGACGATCCGCGCGGGCAGCACAACCAGATTGGCGCAGGCGCCGCCGCAAACCTGGCTCTCGCCTACCAGGCGGCAGCTTTACGCATCCTGCTGCAAGCCGAAGTAGATGACCAGACGCGCACCGCGCTGGCGCAAGAGTTGGGCCGAATGGGGCACGCCACCGCGCTGGGGCAGCATTGGGACACGCAAAACCTGGCAGATGAAGCCCATTACTGGCGAGTGGTTGCAGCCAAAAGCACCCCTTTTTATGGGGCAGCCTTCTATTTGGGGGCTTTGTGCGGGCAGGC
>CAYQYJ010000387.1:0-4067 GCA_964421605.1 uncultured Ardenticatenaceae bacterium
AATAAAACGCATCGGCGCCGGGCAATTTGGGGCGCAGACGCGCCCAAAATTGCCCGTAAAAATGGGTGTCAGCCCCGCCGGCGGCGGGGCTGACACCCGCCACGATTAAGTGCAGCGCACCCTACAGCCTGACGAAAGTAAAAACCAGTGGAGTGTTATGCGAAAGCGTCCAGGCAGCGGACTACCCCTGATCCTCATCCCATCCTGGCGCAGGCTGATACTGTACAGCCTGCCGCTGCTGTTCCTGGGCGTTTTTTTCTTCTATCCTCTGGTCAACATTTTCCGCCTCAGCCTGACAGTCGCCGCCGTGGAGTCGGCGCTGTCTCGCGCTTATTTCTGGCGCACCATCTGGTTTACCATCTGGCAGGCGGGGGTATCTACGTTATTGACCCTGCTGGTGGGACTGCCCGCCGCTTACCTGTTTGCCCGCTACACCTTTCGCGGCAAAAGCTGGCTGCGCGCCGCGGCGATGATTCCCTTTGTCATGCCTACGGTGGTGGTCGCTGCCGCTTTTCGCGCTTTGTTGGGGGGCAACGGCTTGTTAAACCGGATGCTGATGACCCTGCTGTCGCTGGAACAGCCGCCGCTGCGCCTGGAACAGAGTTTGGGCATTATCTTGCTGGCGCACGTTTTCTACAATGTGGCGGTGGTGGTGCGTCTGGTAGGCGGTTTTTGGGCCAACCTGAGCCCGCGCCTGGTGGAAGCGGCGCAGATGTTGGGGGCGTCGCCGCGGCGCGCCTTTTGGGAAGTAACGCTGCCGCTGCTGCGCCCGCCGTTAATCAGCGCCGCCCTGCTGATTTATTTGTTTACCTTCACCAGCTTTGGCGTTATTCTTATCCTGGGCGGGCCGCGTTACAGTACCATTGAGACGGAGATTTACCGCCAGTACGTGACCTATTTGCAGCCAGACGTGGCGGCTCTGTTGTCGCTGCTGCAAATTTTGTTTACGTTTGGGTTGATGGTTGCCTATGGGCGTTGGCAGCGGCAGGCTGCCGTGGCCCTGGATTTCCGCCCACAGCAAACCACAGCCCGTCGCCCACAAACAGCGGGGCAGCGGTTGTTGGTGGGGGCAATGGCCCTGGGGCTGGCGGCTTTCCTGTTAACGCCGCTGCTCACCCTGGTGTGGCGTTCGTTCACCGATCAAGCCGGACAGTTCACCCTGGCGTCTTATCAGGCGCTGTCGGTCTCCCGCCGCGGCAGCATCACCTTTATTCCGCCGCTCGTCGCCGTGCGTAATTCATTGGGGTACGCTTTGTTGACGGTGGTGATTGCCGGCACGTTGGGCTTACTCAGCGCCGCCTTGTTGGCCCGCCCTTCGCGCTGGCGGGGATGGCTGGAACCTGTTTTTATGCTGCCTTTAGGCGCGTCCGCCGTCACGCTGGGGTTTAGTTATGTCCTTTCCTATCGGGCGTTGCGCACGTCCCCCCTGCTGGTCTTGATTGCGCATGTCTTAGTCGCGTTCCCCTTTGTGGTGCGTTCGCTGCTGCCTGTGCTGCAAGGCATCCGCCCTAGTTTGCGCGAAGCCGCCGCCGTTATGGGCGCGCCGCCGGCGCGGGTGTGGCGGGAGATTGACCTGCCGCTGGTGGGGCGGGCGTTGTTGGTGGGCGTTGTGTTTGCCTTTACCATCAGCATGGGGGAGTTTGGCGCCACCAGCTTTATTGTGCGCCCCAACAGCGGTTATCTGACGCTGCCCATTGCCATCGAGCGGTATTTAAGCCAGCCGGGGGCGTTGAATTTTGGGCAGGCGTTGGCTATGAGCGTGCTGCTGATGCTGGTTTGCGCCGTAGGCTTTGTAGCGATTGAGCGTTTTCGTTATGCCGATGTGGGCGAGTTTTAATGGTATGTTGAGGATTGAGCGGGTGACGAAATCTTTTGACGGGCAGGTTGTGCTGCGTGACGTCTCCCTGGATGTGGCTGCCGGCAGTGTCACGGTGTTGTTAGGCCCCAGCGGCTGCGGCAAGACGACGCTGCTGCGCATTGTCGCCGGCCTGGAACAAGCAGACGCCGGACGCCTGTTGTTAGACGGCAGCGACCTGGCTGGCGTGCCGCCTTTTCGGCGCGGTTTTGGCTTTGTTTTTCAGGATTACGCCCTGTTTCCGCACAAAAGTGTGGCGGACAACGTGGCTTTTGGCTTACGCATGGCGGGCTGGGAGGTGGCGCGGGTGCGGGCGCGGGTCGAGGCGGCGCTGGAATGGGTGGGGCTGGCGGGCTTTGGCGGGCGCGCCGTGCATGAGTTGTCCGGCGGCGAGCAGCAGCGGGTGGCGCTGGCGCGTTCGCTGGCGCCCGCGCCGCGGCTGCTGCTGTTAGATGAACCGCTGGGGGCGCTGGATCGGGCGCTGCGAGAGCGGCTGGTGGGGGAACTGCGTCCCATATTGCGGCAGGCGGGGGGGCATGATGCCGGCATCACCGCTATCTACGTCACCCACGATCAGGCGGAGGCATTTGCCCTGGCGGATCGGGTAGCGCTGTTAAATGCGGGGCGGCTGGAACAGCAAGGAACGCCGCAATCTATCTACCATGCCCCGGCGACGGCTTTTGTGGCTCGTTTTTTAGGGATGCATAACTTGCTGCCGGCCCAGGTTGTTTCGCGCATGCCGCCGGTGGTTAAAACCACTATTGGCGTTTTTCGCATAGCCAATATACAACAAGAGACAGGCGCGCAAATAACCCTGTTGATAAGGCCCGAAGCGGCGCAGGCGGGCGCGGTGGGCGCGAACGTTATCGAGGTGGAACTGCGGCACGTTTCTTTTCGCGGGCGTGTTCAACTGGCTGCCGTTCAGGCAGGAGGGGAGCGCCTGCTGTTGGAGTTTGATTCCGCGCAGGAACTCCCCCCACCTGGTCAAATGATCTCTATTGGGCTGCAGCCGCATTTGCTGCTGCCATTGGCGGCTGACGCGGGCGACTGACCGCCCCAGCGTGGGCTTCCTCATCTGCCGTTCACGCCGGCTGCACCCAGGTCGTGTATACTGATAACAGGTAACCGTTCACTCCTCCCGTAGGTTGAGCCTGTCGAAACCGGTTCCCTGCGACAGGTTCAGGGAGCGGGGGTGAATGGTTACGATAACAGAATATCGTCAGGATTTTGGAGGTTTATACCATGTCTGCCCAACGAACAACGACATCTGGAAAATTATTGGCCTTGCCGCTGCTATTAGCTGGCGGCTGGATTGCGTATAGTAAGCTATGGATTGACCACAACGTCTTTTTGCCCAACGCCATTCCGGAAGCCGACTGGAGCTTCTTTGAGAGCGAAAATGCCGGCAGGCTCAACTACTACTCCCATCGCCAGCCCAGCGGTCGGCCACTCCTGCTTATCCACAGCATCAACGCCGCCGCCAGCGCCTACGAGATGGGGCCGCTCTTCCGCCACTATAAAGGGTTGCGGCCTGTTTATGCCCTGGATCTGCCCGGCTACGGCTTTTCGGAACGGGCAGACCGGGAATACACGCCAGCCGTATTCCAGTCCGCCATTATTGAGATGCTGAAAAAGGAGATTGGCGAACCCGCCGATGTCGTAGCTCTGTCTTTAAGCTGCGAGTTTGCCGCCGCCGCCGCCCTGTCCCGGCCAGAACTGTTCCACTCGCTCACCTTCATTTCCCCCTCTGGTTTGAATCAGCAGAATACGGGGCGGGCCACGCAGCAGGCGGGTATGCGCGGCGCCAGTGAGCGGCTGCAGCGGCTGTTTGCTTTCCCCTTGTGGGCCAGACCCCTCTTTGACTTGATCGCCACCCGCCGCAGCATCCATTTCTTCCTGAAGCAGAGTTTTGTCGGCGACGTGACGCCTGGCTTTGTGGATTATGCATACGCCACTGCCCACCAGCCTGGCGCAGAACATGCGCCGCTGACCTTTATCAGCGGGCGTCTGTTTACGCCGGATGTTTGCGGACAGGTCTATCAGAACCTGACGCAGCCGACGTTGATGATTTACGACGAGGATGCCTATTCCCGTTTTGATCGCCTGCCCGAACTGCTGCAGCGCAACCCCAACTGGCGCACGGCGCGGATTGTTCCCAGTCGCGGCCTGCCGCATTTCGAGAAGTTGTCGGAGACGGTCAACGCCCTGGATC
>CAYQYJ010000388.1:0-4066 GCA_964421605.1 uncultured Ardenticatenaceae bacterium
GCGCCCGCCAGGGTGATAAAGAGGGCGCTGCCCACAGGCAGCAGCCGCGTCAGACGAGTGGCGCGCAGGGGGAAACGCTGTAAGAGGCGACCCGCATAGACCAGAGCCAGACCAATGCCCGTCAGGACGCTGGCCAGACCCAGGCTAAAGACGCCGATGAGCAGCAGTCCCAGACCCGTTTGCCCCAGGGCGATGGCGCTGAGGAGGACCACCAGCGCCGATGGGCAGGGCAGCAAACCGCCCGATATGCCCAGCGCCAGCAGGCTGCGCCAGGTAACGCGCCCGCGCTCGCTTGACTGGCTTGCCGGCAAATGCGTATGCCCCACGCCCAGGTGATAGTGGTAGCCCGTCTCCTGGCTGTGGTCAGGCTCAGACGCGCTGTCGCCGCGCAAGCGACGCCAATGACCGCGCAGCAGGGAGTAGCCAATCGCCGCCACCAGCAAGCCAGAGAACACGCCCAGCCACGGGTACAGGCGGTCGGGCAAGATGGTTTCGGAGGCAAAAAGCACGAGCAGTCCAAAGAGAAAGACGCCGGCGGTGTGGGTGACGGTGGTGGTCAGGCCCAGGAACAGGGCGTGCCTGGCGGTGCCGCGCGAACCGACCAGGTAAGCGCCGACGATGGTTTTGCCGTGCCCAGGGGACAAGGCGTGCAGCGCGCCCAGACCGAAAGCCACCAGGAATGTAGCCAGGACAAAGCCGGATGAAGCGGAACCGTTGAGCAGATCGGCAAAGCGGTCGCTGCCGAAACGGCTGCCGCCAAAGCGGTCAGCCAGGCTGCTCTGGCTGGCGGGCGGGCGGCTGGCAGACGCGCTGGTCGGATTGATGGACGCGCTGGCAGCGGCAGATGGTTGGAATTCGAATTGGGCGCCGTTGACGGTCAGGGGGCTTTGCAGCAGGTCTTGAGGATATTGGCGCAGCTCCTGGCTAATGGAGGCGGCGGGAGCCGAAGAGTGGCGCAAGGCGACGTCTGCGCCAGCCTGCACCACGATTTCTTGCCAGCCGAGACGTCCGGCGTAGTTGCTATCTTCATATTGCACGGCCCAGGCGGAGGCTGCCGGCATTTTCGCCACAAAATCCAACTCCAGGCGCAGCGTCTCCAACCCGCCTTGTCCAGCCGGAAAGGTTAACGACTGGGATTGCACAGCCAGCGGCAGCGGCGCGCCGTCCACCATCAGGCGTAGATTCGCTTGTAATGCCGCTACCTGCCGCTGCAAGTAAGCTGTTTGCTCCGCCGTGCTGATGCCGTCTCCATTTCCATCTATGCGTGATTGTTCCTGGAAGGTGGGAATTTCAGCCATGTCCACCACGTAGTGCAGCAAAATCTGCCCGTTTTGCAGCAGGAGGCGGCTGTAGCGGTTGATGCTGAAATTACCCAACGGGTGCGCGGAGGCGGGTGGCGGCGCCAACAGCAGCAGGCAAAGGGTCAGGAGCAGGGGCGCGCCGAAGCGCAGCCAACGGCGTTGGCGCATAGGGGAGCGGGGGCAGGCAGGCATAGACAGCCGCATAGAGAGTTCCTCCTCAACGTGGAATCACGAGTATCGGGTTGGCGAACAGTCTGGAGTTCTTTTTAGACAGCTTGCTTCTGACAGGTATTACGCAGGGGGCATTGTTCTGCATTCATGAAAACAAAAATTCCCACCGATAGGGTGGGAATTTTGCAGTCACTATATATTTTCGCCACGAATGACACGAATTAGACGAAAAAAGGCATCTGATTCGTAAAATTCGTGTTATTCGTGGCCGATTTTGGACTTACTGAACCTGACAAAACAGCGCCCCACCCGCACGTTCTCCCTTCTTCCTTCTCCCTTCTTCCTTCTCCCTACGCTTCGCCCAGCATGACGATGTCGCCGGTGGGTTGGGCGCTGCCGCCGAGGGGTTCAATGGAAACGCCAATGGCGTCGAAGGGGGAAACGGCCAGGGATGGCGGCAAGGTGAGGAGGCCGCGCCCGTCCTGGTTGACCTGGAAAATGCCGGCATCCACCGCCACCCCCGCCTGAATCAGCCAGAACTGGTACGTTCTGTCCGCAGGCAGCAGGGGCAGGTCAGAGACGACCAAGACCGCCGCCTGACTGGCAGCATCCTGGAACAAATGACCGCGCGCTTGCGGCTGCACTTCTGTGCCGCGAATAGTTATCGCCTGGTGGGAATCGCTGGATAAGACGGCGATTAAGTTCTCTTCGCCCAGCACAGCCTGGCGCAGCGCCTCGTTTTCGGCGTTCAGGGCGGCGTTTTGGGCGCGGATTGTTTGCAGTTGGCGGTTTTGGGCAAAACCCCAAAAGCCCAGGGTTATGATTAAGAGAAGGGCGGCGGCGGAGAATGCCGGCATGGCCCACAGCCCGGCCCACCATGCCTGCCAGCGCTGCCACCAGGCAGTCTGCGGAGGACGCGCCGCGGGCGCAGGCAGTCCCGCGGGCGTAGAGGTCCCTGCGGATGCAGGGCGCGGCGTTTGGGCAGCCTGCCGTGGGGCAGCCTGCACCTGCGCCATCAACCGTTCTTTGACTGCGGGCGAGGGCGTCATAGGCGCTGCGGCGTAGGGCAGCGCCGCGGCTGCCGTTTTCATTTCTGCCAGCTCCGCTTCAACTTCCGGGTGGCTGCGCACGTATGCTTCGACCTGAGCCTGTTCTTCGGGCGTCAGCGCAGCCAACACATAGAATGGCAGCAGAGCCTCAATCTGTTCATCCATCTAAAGCCTCAATTCCGCGTTCTTCCAATGCCTGCCGCAGCTTTTGCAGCGCCAGGCGGGCGCGCGTATGCACGGTCCCTAATGGATTGGCGGTTTCTTCTGCAATCTCCTTGCGCGTCAAATCATAAAAATAAGCCAGTTCAATGACTTCTAACTGCTCTGGCGGCAGGGTGGAAAGGGCGTCCCGCACCAGGCTGTGCCGGGCTGCCGTCCAAACCACCTCAACAACTTCTGGAGCCGGATCGGGACTCACCTCAATCTGGGCCACGACTGCTTCCGACTGCGCCGCCTGGGGACGCAATTGCTGCCGCCGCCAGTTGTCAATAGCCAGGTTGCGGGCAATGCCGAACAGCCAGCTAGAAAACTTTCCCTTACGCGCTTGAAAGGCGGCGCTGTTGTTCCATATGCGCCAGAACGTTTCCTGCACCACGTCTTCCGCGGCGGCGGTGTCGCGCACAATGCGTAAAACAAAACCCATCACAGAGGGCGCATAACGGTCATAGAGTACCGAAAGCGCTTCATCGTTACCAGAGACAATATACGCCATGAGTTGTTCGTCGGTCAGTTGGTTCATACCCGATCCATGACATTTGACAGACCGGGGCGAAACGACTGGCAACTCATAGGGCTAATGGCTGCCGCGCAGGCAGCAGACGTCGCCATTCAGTTGTCTTTACTATTCTACGCACCACGGCCTATTCTAAATCTGGCATCTTATTGTACTTTACTTCTTTGCTCTCGCAATTCTCATGAATGCAGCCAGCCAGTCGCTGCGTATCATCTGTACAACGATTTTCTAAAATCGTTCTTCCTTATCCGGTTTGTTATCTGGGAGAAAGAAAGATGGCCACGTTAGATTTAGTAGACAGGCGCGCGCCAATGCCGGCAGCGCCCATGAAATACAGACCAGACGGCGCAGTGGATTGGGGGCAAATGTGGGACACGTTTTGCGCCCTGGCACAGGAGGGGGGACCGCCTCATCGGGGTTCGATGTTGTGGGCGCAAGAGGATGCCGACGTGAATGCGCCTGGGTACGCTTTTGCGGTAGCAGAAGTTGTGCGCGGCATTGGCGAGGTGAGCGGGTTGAGCGCGGCCGCGGCAGCGCCGGGGTGGATTGCGGTGCAGTGCCAGACGGCGGCTATGGCGGCCTGGCTGGCGGAAGCGGTTGTGGCTGAGAACGTCCAGGCGCAAGCTGAAGGAACCACGCTGCTGGTTCCGGTGGGGGATTATTTCAGTCTGAAGGGGGAGATCAAGAATGTGATTACGGCGGTGGCAAAAACGACGCATTATTGGGGGGAGCATGTGCCGGCAGAGGTCAAACACGCCCTCTGGCTGCAAACCACGCTCAAAGGCTGGCAGCAGCGCCTGCGTCGCCGGTTC
>CAYQYJ010000389.1:0-1581 GCA_964421605.1 uncultured Ardenticatenaceae bacterium
GACTTCCTGACGTCCCGCTTAACGCCTATTGACGATAACTGGCGGGGCAAGTAACATTGCCCGTTGAACTGACGAACACCTCAAAAATAGTAATCAGTGGCGAGTGGTCAGTGGTCGGAAGCGCTGACCCCTAACTGGTTACGAAACAAATCTTCTTCATGAATCCTTATCTTTCCGTCATCATTCCCGCCTACAACGAAGAGACCCGTATCCCCAAAACCCTGAACGCCGTCTATGACTACCTGGCGCGGCAGCCTTTTACCTGGGAACTGATTGTGGCCCTGGATGGGGGCACAGACAATACCTTGGGCGTGGTGCAATCGTTTGCTGCCGGCAAAGAGAACGTCCGCTGGCTGGATCGGCGGCAGAACAAAGGCAAAGGCTACACCGTGCGCGAAGGCATGTTAGCCGCCCGCGGACAGATACGCCTCTTCACCGACGCCGATAACTCCACCGATATGGCTCATTTTGACCAGATGCAGCCCCTCTTTGCCCAGGGGTATGACGTGGTCATTTGTTCACGGGACGCCAAAGATGTGCCCGGGGCGCGCCAGGCTGTGCCCCAACCCCTATTCAAGCGGCTGCTGGGGGATGCCGGCAATCTCTTCATCCAACTGTTGGCTGTTCCGGGCATCTGGGACACGCAGTGCGGCTTCAAAGCCTTTACGGCTGCCGCCGCCGGGCGCATTTTTTCCGTGGCGCGCATTGATCGCTGGGGGTTTGACATCGAAGCCCTGGCCCTGGCTCGTCGCTTTGGCTGCAAAACGGGCGTCATCCCCGCCGATTGGGTGGACGAAGCGGGCACGCACGTGCAGCGCTGGGATTACCTGGACACCATTGCCGAAACGATTAAAATTCGCTGGAACCTGATGCGCGGCGTCTATCCCCGGCGCTGAGTGGGTTGTGGGGAAGCAAACCATGCCCGGTCTGGAATATGAGCAGGAAATGGCGGCGGCGACGGGGGAGTGGTTGGTTGCCGGCATTGACGAAGCGGGCCGCGGCGCATTGGCTGGCCCTGTCGTCGCTGCCGCCGTCATTCTTCCTCTGCGCGATCCCCCAAAACTGCGCCAACTTACCCCCCTCAACGACTCCAAACAACTGACCGCGCGCCAGCGCGACCGCTGCTACGACCTGATCCTGGCGCACGCCGTCGCCTGGGGCGTCGGCAGCGTACCCGCCGACGTCATTGACGCCATTGGCATTTTGCCTGCCACGCGCCAGGCTATGATCGCTGCTGTGCGCCAGCTTTCGCCTGCCCCTACCTGTCTGCTCATTGATGGCCCCTTACCCCTGCGCCAGCTTGCTCTGCCGCAGCAGGCGATCATTCGCGGCGATAGCCGCAGCCTGAGCATCGCCGCCGCCTCCATTCTGGCAAAAGTCAGCCGTGACCGTCATATGCAAACCCTGGACAGCCAATACCCGCTTTACGGTCTGGCGCAGCACAAAGGGTACGGCACCCGCGCCCACGCAGACGCCTTGAACGCCTACGGGCCCACCCCCATCCACCGCCACACCTTCGCCCCCATCCGCCAATGAATCCGCTCCCAGACTGGAGCAGTCTCCGAGACTGCTCCAGTCTAC
>CAYQYJ010000389.1:1681-4062 GCA_964421605.1 uncultured Ardenticatenaceae bacterium
GGCAAGACGCCTGGCGTGGGCGGGAAGATGTCGCGGAAGTCGGCGGCGCAGTCGTCGCTGTCTCGCCAGTAAGGATACCGTTCCAGGGCGTTGCCATTGTCAATCACGCCGCAGCTAATCACGCCAGGGAACTGCCCCGTACCATAGGCGATGGCATCTACGGCTTTGTTGTCCGGTCCCCGCAGCGCCACCTCGTCGCCAAAGTTTCCTAGCTGTAAATAGGTCTCCGGCGACCCCCAGGCGGGATCGTCAATCAAGTCAGGGACGCTTCCGCTCGTATCCACAATCTCAAAGTCAGGATTAAAGCCGTATAACGCCTGAAAAGCGACGGCTTTGGCGGCAATCACCAGCGTGTCTCTGGGTGCCAGAATCGTGCCGGCAGGGAAACGGCGCACATCCTCAAAATCCGTCACATTTACCGCATCCCCCACCGCATAATTACTCAGGTCTATCGCCGCCCCGGTGGGGTTGGCGATTTCGATAAACTCGGCGTCATCTGGCCCGGTGGGGTCATACATCACTTCACTGATCACCGGATACGTCGCCGTGCCCTGGAAATTATAGGAAAACGTGGGCACATAAACGCGGTTGGGCCAATCCCGCCGGAACATATCCGCCAGCAGCGCGTAAGCCGCATCCGACTGTAGTTGCAGCGCCAACTCCCGGTTCCCCTTGTTCGACTGCTCGCTGCCGTTGATGCTGCCCATATGCACGTAGCCGTGCCCATCCAGGCGCACCAGCACCATCTTGTTGTGAATGCCCAACCCGGCGGGATTGCCCAACGTGCAAACCATACTTAACCCTTCGCTGCGCGCCACGCTCTTCACATAGTCGCAGGTGGCTTGATTGCTCGTGGGGGAGTCCGGGTCATCCAGCGCGCCGTCCAGCATCAGTTCCACCGTCGCCCCGCGCCGCGCCGCAGCCATATACGCCTCCAGGCGCAGGTTGGGGTCTGCTTGCGGATTGCTGTCACTGCTGCCCCAATGCGGCGGTTCATCTAGCTGCTGCACCAAGACCAGGTCGCCCGCGCCCGCCTGATTCAGCAGCCCCAGCAGGCTGTCTTGATCGCGCAAACTGTTTTCCGGCGACTGCACCACCTCAAAGGCGAACGTGCCCTGGAAAACAGAGGGCGCGGGATAACGGACGGTATAGGTGATGCCGCCGCTTTCCGTGATGGGCACAAACCCTGGCGAAGGCGCGCCATGCACCGGGTCAGCCGCATCCCACTGTTTCAAATCAGTGTGCGCCGCCGGGTCGAAATCTACATCGAAGATGGCGCGCACGTGCGCCACCACGCCGGGCGCATCGGTGAACAGCACCAACCCCCGTCGCCCCCACGTTCCGTCCGCTTTGTCGTCATTGGGCAGGCTGTTCAGGCTCATGTTTTCGCTGCTAATCGCCACCCACTCGTCGTCTACCAGGATAAATTTGGCGTGCAGGTAGGTATAGCGATCGTAGATGCCGTTGGCGCTGTCCGAAATCATAAACCAGCAGTGCGCGCCCGCCGCGTCTAGCTCCTGGCAGACGTACTTTTCCTGGTCGGAGATACCGCCTGTGGGACCTCCTTCCAGCAGCACCGTCACGGCTACGCCGCGATTGGCAGCGGCGATGAGGGCGTTGGCGATGCCCAGGTTCTCGAAGGTGAGCGCTTCCATGACAATGCTGGTTTGGGCGCTGTCAATGTGGTCTACGATGGCCTCGTAAGCGTTGTCGGGTGCAATGGCGATACGTAGTTCGGCTGCCTGGTTAAATTGGGCGGTGTCGAAAAACTGCTCCAGGTCCCAGCCGGGGTAGCGCACTTTGCGCCCATTGACCACGTCGCCGGTGGATTGCGCCCAATCGGCGGCGGTGTTGCTGTCGGGCACAGGCCAGCCGCTGCTCTGGTCGCGCATCCGGTACAAAATCTGCCCATCGCTGCCGGAGGCGCTGCCGACGGAGAACGGCTGGAGGGCGGCGCCTGACCAGCCGTTCAGACTGGTATTGCCATTTTCATAGACGAGCGCGTCCACGACGTTGCCCAACTCGTCCATCAGGATAACTTCATCCCCATCGTTGCTGTAGCCCGGCCACCCTCCTTCCAGTTCTGGCACTTCAACTATCTGGTCATCTGTTTCAAAGTCGGGCAGATGGCCGAAGGAGTGGGCAAAGGCGGCGGCGTCGCGAGTTAGCCAGATGTGGTCGCCGGCGTTCAGGATGACGCCTGCCGGCAGGGCTGCGCCAGAGCCAGCCTCATTCTGGTCGCTAATTCTCCAGCCGCCAATGTTGGCGGGGGTTGCGCCGGCATTTACCAGTTCTACCGCTTCATCGTCATCCCCCGTCACATAGCCGTCGTACAAAACGGCGTTTATCCAGACGACTGGCGTATTGCCGCCGCTGATTTG
>CAYQYJ010000390.1:0-4057 GCA_964421605.1 uncultured Ardenticatenaceae bacterium
CGAGGGGCGCGTAGCGCCCCTCGCCCTCTCTGAAAAGCCCCCTTCCCCCTTTAGGGGGAAGGGGGTTGGGGGTCTGCCCTTGCGCCCAAAATAGCCGGTGTTTTGGCTGCTCCTTGCCCGGCTGCGCCAGGATTACATCATGCTTTCCATGATCTTCGACAGGGCGGAGACGGGTGGGCGCAGTTGTTCGTCAGTCAGGTGAGCCAGCGCTTGTTGCTCTAGCCCATTAACTTCGGCGAAAGAGGGCCGGTCGCCATTGAAATAAATCAAACCCGTGATGAATTCCCGCTTTTGTTCAGCCTGATATAGACGCGACAAAGCCTCAATCCGGTTGGTTGGGTCATAATCTGCTTCCAACTTGTGCAGCCTGATGATCGAACCATCGTGCATGGTGATGTCTTTGCTTTCGCCTGGCGCATAATCCTCGATGATGATCTCTTCCTGCTTCGGCACAAAGTCCAACTCGTGTAGTTGGATTTCATGCTCTTTGCCGTAGCTGTAGCTCTTGGTGGATTCATCGTGGTTGTTGAAGGTGACGCAAGGGCTGATAATATCCAGCACCGCCGTGCCGCGATGGTTGAGGGCGGCGCTGAGCAAGGCGCGGACTTGTTTGGGATCGCCGGAAAAGGAGCGGGCCACAAAACCGCAGCCAGCCTGAATGGCTTCGGCGCACAGGTCCATGGGCGGGAAGTAGTTAACGCCCGCATATTTCAACTTCTGACCCTCATCAGCCGTAGCCGAAAATTGCCCTTTGGTTAGACCATAGACGCCATTGTTTTCCACAATGTATACCATGCGCACGTTGCGGCGGCACAGGTGCTTGAACTGCCCCATGCCAATGCTGCCGGTGTCACCGTCGCCGCTGACGCCGATACCGCGCAGGGTATGGTTAGCCATCAGCGCCCCGCTAGCCACAGAGGGCATTCGCCCATGCAGCGCATTGAAACCATGAGACATGCCCAAGAAGTAGGCGGGTGATTTACTGGAGCAGCCGATGCCGCTCAACTTAATAATTTCGTTGGGACGAATATTTAGTTCGTAAGCCACCGAGATGATCTGGCTGGAGATGGAATCGTGGCCACAACCAGCGCATAGGGTGGAGGGACGTCCCTTGTAATCAGCCTGGGTCAGCCCCAGTAAATTCGTCTTGGCGGCGCGTTGTGTTTGCGTGGTCATGATTATTGCTCCTTTGCCTGCAGGGCTTCGACAACCCAGCGCGCGGTTAGCGGCATCCCGTCCAGATGAGCCAGGGAGATCAGTTTGGTGGCTTGAGCGGGCAGCTCGGCAGATAAGATGGTGTGCATTTGCCCATCCCGATTCAGTTCCACCACGTAGACGCGGTCGTGTTGCGTTACAAACTGGCGCACGTCGTCGTTAATGGGCAGCGCCCGCAGCCGCATAAAGCTAGTTTTGACGCCCGCTGCCGCCAGGCGATCGCGGGCTTCTTCAATGGCGTAGAGCGTGGTGCCGTAGCTAATGATGCCAATGCTCGCGCCTTCCACCTTGTCTACTACGGGCGGCGGCACTAACTGGCGCGCTGTTTCAAATTTGCGGGCAATACGCGCCATATTCTGCACCCAATCTTGTGGGCGTTCGCTGTAGCTGGCGGCGTCAGTGTGGCCCGTACCGCGGGTGAAGTAAGCGGCTAAAGGATGCTCGTTGCCGGGCAGCGTACGATAGGTGATGCCATCGCCATCTACGTCTCGATAGCGGGCAAATCCTTTGGCGGCTACGTCCTCGGCGCTTAACACTTTGCCCCGCTTGATAGGCGTGGTGGGGTAATGGAACGGTTCGGACATCCAGTTGTTCATGCCCAGGTCCAGGTCGCTCAAAACCAACACCAGCGTCTGTAGTTCATCTGCCAGGTCCAGGGCCGCCGAGCCAAAGTCGAAGCATTCGCTGACGCTGGAGGGGAACAGCAGCACGTTTTTGGTGTCGCCATGACCCAGGTAGTAGGAGAATAAGACGTCCCCCTGGCTGGTGCGCGTGGGCAGCCCTGTGCTGGGCCCCACGCGCTGGATGTCCCAGATGACGGCGGGGATTTCGGCGAAGTAAGCCAGGCCGGCAAATTCAGCCATAAGGGAGATGCCGGGCCCAGAGGTGGCTGTCATGGCGCGCGCGCCAGCCCAGCCGGCGCCGACCACCATGCCGATAGCCGACAGTTCATCTTCGGCTTGAATAACAACAAAATTGTTAGCGCCCGTTTCCGGATCGCGGCGGTAGCGGGGCAAATAGTCGTTCAGGCTGTCTACCAGGCTGGTGGAAGGAGTGATCGGATACCAGGCTATCAGGGAGACGCCGCCAAAGACGGAGCCTAGAGCGGCGGCTTCGTTGCCTGTGATCAAAATTTGCCCGGCGGTGGCGTCCATAGGCTCCACGCGATACGGGTCTATTTTCTGGATGTTTTCGGCGGTCCAATCGTAAGCCAGGCGGGCAATTTCCATGTTGCTGTCTACCAGCTTGGGCCGTCTGTCGAAGAGAAAGTTCAGCGTTTCTTCGATAGCTTCCAGGGGAATATCGAGCAAAAAGGCGACGGCGCCCACGTAGACCATGTTCGCCATGTAGTCGCGCAGACGGCCTTTGACGCCAGCGGCGCGCAGGAACTGGTTGACGGGAATGGCATACAGAGTAACGTCGTCCCGCTGGGGGGCATTGCGCCAGTCGGCGTTGTAGATGCAGACCCCGCCTGCCGGCAACTCCTGTATATCCTGAGCCGCTGTCACCTCGTTAAAAGCCACCAGGATTTCGCAGGTGTGCCGCCGCGCCACATATCCTTCATGGCTGACGCGGATCTGGTACCAGGTGGGCAGTCCCTGGATGTTAGACGGGAAAATATTCTTTCCATTGACCGGAATGCCCATTTTGAACAGCGTCCGCAGCAGCGTTAAGTTAGAAGTCTGGCTGCCTGTGCCGTTCGCCGTGGCTACGTTGATGGAAAAATCATTGACAATAGGCGGCTTGTCCGCCGCCGTCATTATTTGTTCAGATGGCGCTGCCAACGCTTCCATAATGATATTACTCCTTTCAGGCTGCTGCTGTTTGTTCAGGCTGGCAGCGGGTGAGATAGAAGGGGCACACGCGAGTGCAGCCCTCAGGTTAAAGGCGCGCAGATAGATGCGCCCTGCTGGTGTGGAAAATAATGAGAATGTTACTCATGAACCATTGTCGCGTCAATGGGGGCTGCTGCCGTTTTGTGGCAGCGATAGGGTAGGCAGCAGCTTGAAATGGGCAGTTAAAATGCGCAGCCCTTCGTCAAAATCATTGCGGCAGAGGGCGTCCACAATCTGCTCGTGAAGTTCCCAGACCTGCAGCCAGTAAGCGTAATCCGCCAGGCGCGTCAGTTCGCTGGCTTCATACGCTTCCCAATAAGCGTTGAGGATACCTTGCACAAACGGATTGTCCAGGTGGGCAAAAATAGCCAGATGCAGTTCGCGGTGTTCCTGGTTCGGGACGTGCACCGGGTCGCCTTTGAGCTTGTTCCAGGCGCGGGCGATAATGGCGTGTAGGTGTTCTTTGTCCGCTGCCGTTAGCTGGGTGACCGCCTGGTGCCACAGGCTGGCTTCCAGCGTCTGGCGTAGCTGGCTAAATTGCAGGAAGCTGGCTTCGCCCGTGGCCATGCTGTAGAGGAGACTGGGGAGAACTGCCGGCATAAAATCAAACGGTTCACGCTTCATCCCCACACGGGGGCGAATAGATATGAATCCTAAATGACGCGCCAGTTCCAGTTGTTCCCGCAGCTTACCCACGCTGACGCCCATTTCCGCGCCAATGTCCGCCAGTGTAGGTAGCGTTTGCCCATTGGTAGCCGGATGTTCGGCCAGGTATCTCAGAAAGTCTGGTTTAAGTTTACCCAACTGCATTGATCTGGTTTCATTTATCCAATAAATCCGATTTATTCATACAAAATGTAGTATAGCATATTTCTCGCAAGAAGCAATGCAAATTGAAGCGAAAGATAAGCCGCAGATGACGCTGATAAAGCGCAGATTAGACGGATTCAATAGGACTAAATCAGCTCTTATCTGCGGCTTTCTGCGTCACGCAGTCTTTCTGCGTC